>JAFGDH010000016.1 GCA_016932215.1 Candidatus Aenigmatarchaeota archaeon
GCCGTCGCCTTCTTCGGGAAGCTTTTCCATTCGGGTCCAGAAAGGATGTGTGTACGGATGGACGTATTTCTCCGGATGAGGCATCATCCCGAACACGTTACCCTCCGGGTTGCATATACCGGCTATGTCCATGACGCTGCCGTTAGGGTTGTCGGCGTACTTGAAAACCAGCTGATCATTCTCTTCAAGATTCCGGAGGATTTCCGGGGGAGCCATGAACTTTCCTTCCCCGTGGTTTATGGGGATGAATATCTCCTGTTTTATTCCCTTCGTGAAAATGCACTTCCCTTTGTTAACGTGGCGGAGCCTTATCCATTTGTCCATGAAATATCCTGAATCGTTCATTACCAGGGTGGCTTCCTGTCTCTGCATTATCCCGTCTATTGCCGGAATTAATCCTGCTTTTACAAGGGCCTGAAAACCATTGCAAATTCCCAGAACAAGCTTCCCGTCTTCCACGAATTTCTTCAGCTGGTCACCGATGGAATGCTTCATCATGTTTGCCTGGATTTTTCCCGCGGATATGTCGTCGCCGTAAGAGAAACCCCCCGGAACCATCAGTATCTGGTAATCTTCCAGGAACTTGTTTTTCAGTTCGTTGATATGGACGAGGTCCACTTCCGATCCGGCCAGCCGAAAAGCTTGGCAGGACTCCTCGTCGCAGTTCGTTCCGTCCACTCTCAATACAATCGTCTTTACCATGTCATCTACCTTTCATATTGAATTTTCGTTATGGCTGATTCATTCAGCCTTTCCGTTTGTTTACCAGTCGAATGTCATCTTCCATGCCCTCTTCAGTTCTTCCGCATCCTCGCTGATCACTTCATTCCCATTTGTTCCGGTGATCACCAGCTTCTTATCAATTGTCACTTCGCCAATCCTTCTGGTGTGATCGCCCATTATCTCTTCGAATTCCTTTTCTTCCCCTTTCTTCACTTCAACCAGAAACCTGGAATTTGATTCAGAAAAGAGGATGACGTAATCCTCGTCACTTTCCGAATCGACATTTTTCAGGTTGATCCTCATTCCAAGATTTCCTGCGAATGTCATCTCGGCCGCAGTCACCGCCATCCCGCCTTCGGAACAGTCATGACACGCGCGGACAATGCCGGAATCCATCGCAGAAACGAGCGAATCCATGGAACCCTTAGCCCTGGCTAGGTTGACTCCCGGGACCTTCCCCCCGTCCAGCCCGTTGACCATGTAGAAATGCGAGCCACCCATTTCCTTTTTCGTCTTCCCTATCATGTAAACAGGATTACCTTCCCTTTTCAGGTCCATGGTTACCGCCTTCCTGATGTCGGGTATTATCCCTACAGCGGTCACCAGCAGCGTATAGGGGATGGAAATCGTATCATTCCCTCCGAGGGAGTATTCGTTGTAAAGGCTGTCCTTCCCTGAGATGAATGGCGCTTGAAAGCCGAGGGATCCATCATGGCATGCCTTCACCGATTCGACCAGCGCTCCTAACCTGTCAGGTTTCTCCGGGTTCCCCCATGAAAAATTATCAAGCAGCGCGATTCTTCGTCCTCCGCAGCATAAGTTGTTTCTCATGGCCTCGTCAATCGAAGATAAAGCCATGTTGTAAGGGTCGCTGCAGAACTTCGGGTTCACACCATTGGATACGACGATTCCCTTCCATGAATCGTTCCTCGGTTTTATTACGCATGCGTCCCCCGGTCCGGAATAACCCTGGACCGGCTTGATTATCATCTTCGCCTGAACCTCGTGGTCGTACTGCCTGATGACCCATTCTTTCGAAGCGACGTTCGGGGAAGAAAGTATCCTTTTCAGGTCCTCGTTGTATTCATTCCTTTCAGTAAAACCCGGATCAGTTTCTATCGCCTTCTCGAACCTCGCTTCCCTCATTACCCTCGGGACGCCCTTGTGAAGGAAACCCATGTCCAGTTCCGCCACCACATCACCTTCGTGTATTAGCGTGAGCTTTTTGTCACCTGTGAATTCGCCTATGACCGTTGCATCTGTATTTTCGTTCCGGAATATATCGAGAACCTCTTTCACGTTCCCTTTCGGAACGGCAAGTATCATCCTTTCCTGCGCCTCGGAAATCCAGATCTCCCACGGCTCGAGGTCAGGGTATTTCAGGGGAACCTTGTCCAGCTCGACCCTCACACCGATCCTTTTTCCCATCTCTCCGACAGCACTCGACAACCCTCCTCCGCCGCAGTCGGTGATCGCTGAATAGAGGGGTATGTCATGCCTGTCCCTTGCTATGAGCTGGCCGTCAAGGACCCTTTTCTCCTCGATCGCGTTACCTATCTGGACGGCTCCGCTGGACGTCTTTTCCGAATCGGTCGTCAGTTCCAGGGAAGCGAATGTGACGCCGTGTATGCCGTCCCTCCCTGTCTTTCCCCCGACCAGAACTATCATGTCGCCTGGCTTCGGGTTGCGGACGTATTTGTTGTTCGGCATTATCCCAACGACTCCTGCGTATACGAGCGGGTTGCCGATGTACCCTTCATCGAATCCTATCCCCCCGTTGGCCGTTGGTATGCCCATCCTGTTCCCGTAGTCCCGGATGCCAGCGACCGAACCTTTCATCAGCCTTTTCGGATGCAAAACCCCTTCAGGCAGCTTGTCGTGAGGATAATCAGGAGGTCCGAAGAAAAGAACGTCCGTCGAAAGTATGGGTTTGGCTCCCACGCCCATCACGTCCCGGAACACGCCGCCTGACCCGGTTCCCGCTCCCCCGTAAGGATCAAGAGCTGTCGGATGATTGTGCGTCTCGGCCTTGACGGCTATGTCAAAATCATCATCGAATTTAACTATCCCCGCGTTGTCCTCGAAGACGCATCTGCACCATGGCATGTTCAGTTCCGTGGTCGCCTTTATTATGTAAGTTCTGAGAAGATGGTCTATCTCCTTCCCGTCCTTCCTTATTATCCCGCTGAAGGTCTTGTGTACGCAGTGTTCGGACCATGTCTGGGCGATAGTCTCCAGTTCAGCATCGGTCGGGTTCCTTCCGAGTTCTTCGAAATGCTTCTGTACCTTTTTCATCTCTTCGAGGTTAAGCGCCAGCATGAACTTTTTGCTAGTTTCCGCCAGGTCCTGGTCGTTCTTCCCCACCAGCGTGATTATTCTCGGTTTCATTCAAGCCTCCTGAACCTGAAATTCTGTACGAGTCCGTTCGCGAGACTCTTCCTGCACACGCTTTCTATTTCCTGCTCCGAAAAATCGCCGTCTATCACGAACGTCGTTCCGGTCCCGACCGATTTCACGCCGGGGACGCCCATGACGCTGATTGCCCTCTCTGACGACAGTCCCACCGGGTCCATCACGCCCGGCTTGGGCATTATCTCCACCACCCACACGCCTCGGTCTTTAACGAGATTCTCGACGTGCGACCCGTCACCCTTCATTTCACCGAAGTTATAGAACTGGACGACGTTATCGACAAAAAGATCCTTGCATACCCTTTCGACGTCTTCTCTCGTCACGTCACCGTCGAGAAAGAACGTCTGGAGGGCTTTCACGTCCCTGACTTTACCTATCCTGAGGTCCTCTATGTCCTTCTTCGTATTGGAACCTACCGGATCAGCCACACCTTCGTTATACCCTATTCCGACAACCCAAGACATAAACACACTGGCAAAAGAAATCTGATATTAAGTTTTGATCGTGAGCTATAAAAATATTCACTGAACCAGTCATTCGTCTCTTTTCTCTCTGTAATCCCTTTTCATCCAGATCTGGTATCTTCTGTGGGGATCACCGTTTCCGGTGCGTTTCATTCCGTTATGGAATCTGCTTATAACATCAGGAGGCGTATCAAAACGAAAATATTTCCTCAGATTCCATGGCTGCAGGTATTTGTTTTTTTTCATTTGCGTCACGAAATTTAAATAAACAGTTTTGTCCCGGAAGCATAAAAGCTGTTATTGAGCCAAAGGAAAAGAATATATTCCTTACTGGCAAGTAATCTTATGGGAACATTCACGTACAGGGGACTTGACATAGACGTCGGCAGCAAAAAAGCCTATTTTTTCAGCCAGGAAATCTATGAAGCTGGCGGGCTGAAGGTCCTTGTCACGCCAATTTCAAGAAGACTGGCTATTTTCCATAAAGGTAAAAAAGTAACCGATGACCTCAGTATCCAGGGGATAATGGACAGGCATTACGTAGAAATCAAAAAAAGAAAAGAGCAGTCCGACAGCGAAATGGCGAAGGCTTTATCCGATACCGACAGATTAAATCAGATTAGCCTTTAATCGAATTGATTTATTTTTATTTATTGAACCAAAAACAATTATTATTCTCGGGTGATAATCCATGAAGCAGAAAATACGCAAGGAGATACTTTCCAAAAGGAATGTGCATCTCCAGAGCGAGAAATGGAGAAAGGACATGCTCATAATGGAAAAATTGTTCTCCACCGGGGATTTCAAGAAAGCAAAAAACATACTTTTCTACTATTCCGTCAGGGGTGAAGTCGGGACGGAAAAGATGATCAGGGAGTCTATGAAGATGGGGAAGAAGGTTCTCTTCCCGGTCACGGATACCGTAAACAGGAGCCTTTCCATTTCCGAAATAAACGAGATGCTGGAGGACCTCAAGCCCGGTCCTTACGGGATTCCGGAACCATCCTATCCTATAATATTCCCCCCGAAGGATCTCGACATGGTCATAGTGCCCGGTATAGCATTCGATAAAAAAGGAAACAGGCTTGGGTACGGCATGGGATTCTACGACCGGTTTCTTTCTGACATACACAGGAAAATCCCTGTGATAGCCCTCGCTTACGAGTTCCAGATGGTGGACAAGATCCCGCACGAGGAAACCGATGTCAGGGTGCAAAAGATAATAACGGAAAAGCGGATAATAAGATGCGGAAAATAGCTGCTCACTTTTTTACGGCAAGAATATAACAAAAGAACATCCAATCATTAAACGTTGACACTCGGAGGTGTTACCATGGGAAGAGATCATGAGATGCCCGATCCGGAAAAGATCGCGGAAGTGCTGAAAGTGGTCAGGAAGGAGATACCCGGCCTGATAAGGGAAATAGTTGACATACTTTACAGCGAAAATTCGGCCAGGAACATGGGTAAAGCCGTGGGGATATATTACAAGACGCTTCAGCAGAACGGGATACCCAAGGAAATGGCTCTTGAAATGACCAAGGGATACGTGATAAACATAGCTAAGATGTTTGACGGGAAAAGCTGGGGGAAACACTTCCATGACCACGACTAAAAAGGCCGTCGGGTTCGCCAAGCTTATACCGTACGGCTTGCTGGTGGGAATGCAGGTTATCGCTATACTGTTGGACATGAAGCTGAAAATCTGGAGATCCAGGGGGCATTTCGAGAAAGGTCTTGTTGAGGCGGGAGTAGGCAAAGGGGAAGCCAAGATCATTATGAAAGGGTGCTATGATGGAGAAGATGGATGAGCTGTCAAAAAGGATAGAGGAGCTTCAGAAAAGACTGGAAAAAATAGAAGAGATCATGCCCATCGCCTCCGAGCTGATGCACCTGAGTGAGCGGCTCAACATCCCCCTGAACCTGTACAGCAGCCAGCTGAAGCAGATGGTCCTCCTGAATTCGATAAAGGATTCGTTGCCGGAAATCGAGAAGGACGACCTTTCGAAATCCATAATACAGTCGCTCATCGAAAAGCCCGAACTCAATATATCCCAGATCTCGGAAAAGGTCAGGATGCTGCGCGGCAAATCCAGCAGGCGTATAATAGCGGAGAGACTTAAAAATCTGGAAGAGCTCGGGATAGTTGAAATGTTCGAGGGTCAGAACAATGAAAAGAAATTCAGACTTAAAAGACAGTTTTGAAGGATGCTCCTTCCTTTTGTTATATGTGATGCTGATTTTCGACTTGATTTGACGTTAAAAATCTAACCGTTCAATTTCTTTATGTTCAATGAAAATTATGCTACCGGGACACGCGTAAGACTTAATTACGTTGAAGACGAAGATGTAGTTTTCAGCGTTTTTTCCGCCAATAGAAGAGAAGGAAATAGTTTTAGAATGCTTCGGGGCGGCGAAGCCGTACCCGGAAATGCAGCAATTTATTATGTATTGGACGACGGGGCAGGTCACGCGATGACGCAGACCGTTCATCCGCACAGGGAAATCATTATCCATCGCCACGTTATGTATTTCCCGGAAAATCTGCTCGACTCGGTTGAATGAATTTAATGTTTGAACATCCTTCTACCGGTGAACGTCATCGACACGCCGAGATCGTTTGCGGTTTTGATGATCTCTTCATCCCTTACCGATCCTCCGGGCTGTACAATAAAGCGAATGCCTTCTTTGGCGGCTTCCTTCACCGAGTCGTCGAACGGGAAGAAGGAATCGCTTCCCATGACGCATTCAACCAGTGTCTTTTTGTAGTATTCCTCCCTGCTGATGCCAGGTTTTTCCTTCTCGAAGAAGATGTCCATGTTTTCCTTCGCTTTGGTCACCGCCAGCTTCCGCAGGGAATCCACCCTGTTGGGCTGGCCAGCTCCCATGCCCAGGACCTGGAAGAGCCCTTTGCTGTATTCCCTTGCTATTATAATCGAGTTGGATTTCGTGTGCTTTGTGGCGAGGCATGCGAACAGGGCGAGGTCCTTCTTGTCTTCCGGGAATGCCTTTTCAGTGACAGTCCTGAATTCCTTCTTGTCCGCATATCCTATGTCCCTGTCCTGCTGCAGCAATCCTCCGGAAATGATTCGGTAAGAGTCCTTTTCCGGGGTTCCGAAATCCATCTGTAACAGCCGTATGTCCTTGCTTTTCTCCATCAGGAATTCCAGAGCGTCCTTTTCGAACGAGGGCGCTATCACCACCTCAACGAACTTCCCCTTCAGGAATTCTGCCGTCGCAAGATCGAACGGCCTGTTGACCGCTATCACGCTCCCGAAGGCGCTTACAGGATCGCCTTCCCATGCTCTTTCCATGGCTTCGCGAAGCGAACCTCCTGTGGCGAAACCGCACGGGTTGTTGTGCTTTATTATCGATACACCTGTCCCTTTCAGATCGGAGACAGAATCAATCGCCGACTCGGCGTCGACGTAATTGTTGTATGACATATCCTTTCCGTGAAGCTGCTTTGCCGAGACCAGACCCTTTCCTCCCGGGGAACTGAACACCTTTGCTTTCTGGTGCCAGTTCTCCCCGTATCTCAGCTGCTTCCCGTTCAGGAATTTCATCCGTACTATATCCTCACCGGCGAACCTTTTGCTGAGGAACTTGTCTATCCCTGCGTCGTAGTCGGCCGTCCTCCTGAATGCTTTCAAAGCGAGAGATTGTCTTTTTTCGAGGGAAACGCTTCCTTGCTTCATATCTGAAATTATTGAATCATAATCACAGGGATCGGTAACGATTATTACATCTTTATAGTTCTTTGCCGCTGACCTGATCAGTGTCGGTCCTCCTATATCGATGTTCTCTATCGCCTCGTCTATATCGACGTTCTCTTTCGCAACGGTTTTCTCGAACTGGTAGAGATTGACCACGACCATCCCTATCTCCTCGATTCCGTGCTCCTTCATCTGACTCGCATGCTCTGCGTTTTTACGGACGGCCAGAATCCCGCCATGGATCTTCGGATGGAGCGTACGGACGCGACCGTCCATCACCTCCGGGAAACCTGTGTAGTCACCGATATATGTAACAGGAACCCCGTTCTCTTTCAGGATCTTGGCGGTACCCCCGGTTGAGATGATCTGGACACCCATCTCCGCCAAAGCCTTCGAAAAATCAACTATTCCCGTCTTGTCCGTTACCGAAACCAGAGCCTTCTTGATCATAATATCTTCACCCTCCCGTTATCCAAAACAATCTTCCCCTCGCTGAACTTCCTTATCGCTTCGATGAAGCATTCCTGCTCCGCTTTCTGGACCTTGTCCTTGAGCGTTTCAGGAGTCTCGTCGTTGTCCACCATCACGGGTTTTTGCATTATTATCGGTCCGCGGTCGACGTTCTCCGTAACGAAATGCAGCGTGCACCCGCTGACCCTGCAACCCCTTTTGATGACTTCTTCGTGCACGTTTATGTCCATCCCGCCCTCGAAAGCAGGGATCAGCGAAGGGTGGATGTTCACTATCCTGTTCTCGTAATGCCCGCAGAACCATTCCGAGAGAATCCGCATGAACCCTATCAGAAGGATGAGATCAACGTCCATCTTATCGATTTCTTCGGCCATCTCCCTGTCAAAATCTTCTCTGGTTTTCCCGTTGTGATCGATGTATATCGCTTCTATGCCGTGCTTCCTGGCACGTTCCAGAATGTATGCATCCTCCTTGTTGGATATCACCACGGAAATCCTTGCGTCCAGATCGTTCCTTTCGATGGAATCTATTATCGCCTGCATGTCAGTCCCTTTCGTCGATCCGAGAACAGCGATTTTTAAAGTCATAAACACCCCGCGTAATATTTTAAATCTAAATGAACTAGGTTTTTTATTATTAAGTGGTCGGCATGTTTTTCCACGTAATCATGACAACCGAATGTAATGGCCAGTGCTATTACTGCTACCAGAAGTCTCTCGATGACATGGAAGAAGATCATGGAATGGAAATAGATTACGATGTGCCACAGACCATTTCCTACGATCTGGAAAGACTGAAAGCTTTCATATCGAAAGATCCATATCCGACCGTCACGTTCTACGGCGGGGAGCCTCTTATGCAGACCGATAAAATAAAGAAGATCATGGACGCGATCAAAGCGAGGTTCATGATACAGACTAACGGCATTCTTCTCCACAAACTTCCTAAGGAGTATGTTAACAGGTTCCATACGATTCTGGTTTCGATAGACGGCAACCGGGAGACCACTGACAAATACAGGGGTAAAGGGAATTACGACAAGGTGATCAGGAACCTCAATCTGATCCGGAAGAACGGTTTTGAGGGGGAGATAATAGCGAGGATGACGATCGAGGATCAGGACATCTTCGGGAATGTGGTTCATCTCCTCGAAAACATCGACTTTCCATTCGCTTCGGTCCACTGGCAGCTGGACGCGAACTTTTGGAATGATTATGAACAGAGAAACTTTAGCGAATGGACAGATGGTTCATACAACCCCGGGATATCAAAGCTTATAGAATACTGGGTAGACAAAATGCAGAGAGGTCGCGTAATAATGCTATACCCATTTGTCGGCATAATCTATGATATTCTGCACGGAAAGAATACATTCCTGAGGTGCGGATCAGGGTATACGAATTTCACCGTCCTCACCAACGGCAAGATAATACCATGCCCTATAATGGTGGGGATGAAGGACTTCTATCTCGGGGACATATCGTCTGATCCGAAAAGCCTGCGTATGGATTACAAATGGAAGGAGCCATGCTGTTCCTGTGACATATTCGGGAAGTGCGGAGGACGCTGCCTTTATTCTAATTATCTGCAACCGTGGGGAATCAAAGGAACGAAGGAGGTTTGCGATACCATACGTTTTCTGATCAGCGAACTGGAGAGAAAGATGCCGGAAATAAGGGAACTGATCGAAAAGGGAAAAATATCTGTGAAGGATTTCGACCACGTCAAGTACAACGGGGCCGAGATAATACCGTAATAAGCTAGACGTATCTGCAATTTGATTTGGCTATAACGCACCCTCCATATCCGCCTATGGCTTCTTCCATATCGAATCCCACGATGTGATTTAATTTCAGGGTTCGGTTGTTTAAACGGAAATTATTTGGCTGGTAATTCTTTCCCCTCCTGCAATGCGTTTCAACCTCTGCCATCAATGCCTGAAGGGAAGAAGTGCGGTCAGAGATGACGACATAATCGCAGACGCTTTTTCTGTCGGGTATTTCAGGTTCAATGTCGACCGTGGAACACACGAGTTCCCTCACATTTATGTCATTTTGTGGGTGGGATCTCGTGACGCCATTAATGTATGCGGGCGATAACCCGTATAAAAAGAGTTTTTTCCCTTCCAATTTATAATTGAAATCGACAGGGACGCCTCTTTCTTTCATATTCCTTGCGATAGAATCCTTTACCGAGAGTAATTTGCCTTCATGTTCTGCTTCCACTGAATAATCGCAAATAATCTGCTGATTTTTTCCATTGCTTGCGCGGTTATTCCCGCCTTCCCGATGCGAATTTGCACCCTTATTCCTTTTCTTTGACATATTTACCATATGCTAGTGGTATATTTAAATAATTTTTATGGAAATTTTCATAAAATCAGTTCTTTAACCCGGCCGGGATAATTCCCTGACCCTTTCCGGGGTCAGCCGGTCGAGACTCTCCAGAACCAGATCGGCCTTCGAGAAATCCTTGTCCTTCGTGTATTCGCTCGGGACGGCTATCACCTTCATTCCTGCCACATTGCCCGCGATCACTCCCTTCTCGGCATCCTCGATCACGACGCATTCCCGCGGAGGGAAACCGAGTCTCTTGGCCGCGACCAGGAAGCCCTCGGGATCAGGCTTCCTTTTTTCCACGTCCTCGTTTACAATGATAACGTCGAACTTATTCTCGATCCCTATTATCCTGAGGGCTTTCAGTACCTCTTCCCTCCTGGACACGGAACATATGGCCATCGCGAATCCATCCATCCTTTCCACACATTCCTTCGCCCCTTTCATGGGTTTCAGAAGCTTCGCGTGGTTATTTTCGTACCATTTCCTCTTTTCCTCCCTTACTTTTTCCGGGTCCAGATCAAGCCCTCTTTCCTTTACGTATTTTTCCACGCTTCCTCCCCCGGATGTCCAGTAATCATAAAATTCTTCCCTTGTTAGTGTGTGGCCAAAAACAGCGAATGCGTGAGAATAGGCTTCCGCATATACCGGTTCGCTGTCGATGAGAAGACCATCCATGTCGAATATTATTGCCCTTATCATGGGAACCACAAAAAATGATCATTGGTTTTCAGCCGCAGTAACTGTGTTTTCCATCAGCATGATCACGGTCATCGGCCCGACCCCGCCGGGAACCGGCGTTATGTAACCGGCCTTTTCCTTGACCTTCTCGAAATCCACGTCCCCGCAGAGCTTGCCTTTGCTGTCCTTGGTCGTCCCGACGTCGATCACCACCGCCTCTTCCTTGACCATGTGTTCCGTTATGAACTTCGGCTTACCGACGGCGGAGACCAGTATGTCCGCCCTCCGAGTGTGGGAGGGGATGTCCTTCGTCCTCGAGTGGCATACAGTTACGGTTCCGCTCTTTTTGATCATCATCGCGGTCAGCGGCTTCCCGACGATGTTGGAGCGGTTGATTATGACGATTTCCTTACCTTCGACCGGTATCCCTTCGATATCGAGCATCCTCATTATCCCTTTTGGCGTACAAGATTCGAATGCGGTTTCCCCTATGAGAAGATTGCCCACGTTCACCGGGGAGAACCCGTCCACGTCCTTTTTCGGGTCGATGGAATCGATAACCTTCTTTTCGTCTATCTCATTCGGCAGCGGGAGCTGGACAAGAATACCGTGAACTTCCGGGTTTTTATTGAGTCCCGCGATCTTTTCCAGGAGCTCGTTTTCTGTTATATCTTCCGGGTACCTTATCAGTTCAGAAGCGATCCCTATTTCCTTTGATCTCTTCATCTTGCTCCTTACGTATACGTCGGAAGCCGGGTCGTTTCCCACGAGAATAACGACGAGCTTGGGTGTTACCCCTTTCTCCTTGAGAACACCTACCCTTTTTTCAAGTTCTTCCTTTATCTTACCTGCTATCTCCCTTCCGTCGATTATTTTCGCGGTCATCTATATACCTTTAAGCATTTTCATGTGTTCTATCCTTCTCTGGATAAGTCCCATTGTTCCGATATCCTTCCTGAAGAAAACGTTCCCCTTCACAGATCCAAGCGCTTGTTGCGCTATCCTTTCCGCCTCGTCCAGTTTTTCCGAGATCCCGACGAAGGCGATTGCCCTCGACCCGGACATGTAGAGACCGTCCGGCTTCTGGTCGACCGAGGCGAAATACATGTTCGCGTTGACCAGCGGGCTGACCTCGATCCTTTCTCCGCGGGCGGGGTTGGCCGGATATCCTTTCGGGACTATGTATTTGCAGACGGTCGATTTGTTCTCAAATTTCGCTTTCACTTTTTCGAGGTTGCCGTTTATTATCCCGTAGCATATGTCTACGAAATCGCTGGACAAAATAGGGAGGACGTTCATGGCCTCCGGGTCCCCCAGGCGGGCGTTGTACTCTATTAATTTTACGCCTTCCTTCGTCAGGATGAATCCTCCGTACATAACCCCCTGGTAAGGGGTTCCGGTCTCCTTTCGTATGGCGTTTGCCATGTAAACCGTTATCCTGTGGGCGTTTTCCATGTCATTCTTCTCTAGGAACGGGAGCAGATGGTCGGAACAAGAATACGATCCCATCCCTCCGGTGTTCGGTCCCTGGTCGCCGTCATACGCCCTTTTGTGATCCTGCGCCGGCGGAGAATCGAGCACATGCTTCCCGTCAGTGAAGCTCTGTAATGAGAATTCTTCCCCTTCCAGCTTTTCCTCTATCACTACGGCCGGGTGCGTCTTGAAAACTTCCCCGCAGTATTTCACGGCATCCTTCGAATCCTTCAGGTGTTCTCCGTGGACTTTTACTCCCTTCCCCCCGGTAAGTCCGTCCGGCTTGACTACAAATGAATCCAGCGACTGGATGAAATCCTTAAGGCCGCTGGTGTCCGTGAATACCTGGAATTTAGGCAGACCCGGGATTTTGTATTTCTCCATGAGCATACGTGTAAAGGACTTGGAAGTCTCCAGCCGTGACAGGTGTTTCGTTGGACCGACCGAAGGTATCCCTATACCAGCGAGCGCGTCAACGACTCCGAAATCCAGTGGAGCTTCAGGTCCGACGACGCAGAAGTCAGGACCGACCTTTTTTGCAAATGTCTTTATCCTTTCTATATCATCATACGATCCAACCTCGAAGACGTTCGACATCTTGGTTATCCCCGGATTCCTCGAGCTGAGATAAGAGTAAAGCTCGGGTTTTTGTGGCGAACGGAGAATCGCCTCGGCAATGGAATGCTCCCTTGCCCCGTTCCCGATTAGAAGTACCTTTACCATTAAATCACCTCAACTTTCCATCTCCCAGTACCTTTTGCCAAGAGTTTTCTGGGTTTTCATCCTGTCTGAAATCTTTTGTGCCATCGGGGTAGGATATTCCCCGGTCAGGCAGGCCATGCATATGTATGATTTTTTCAGACCGACCGCGTCAACAAGCCCGTCAATAGTCTGGTAGCATAATTTTTCAACGCCTATCTCCCTTTTTATCTCCGGTATAGTGTGGTTTGCGGCAATTAGTTCCGAGTGCCTCGAAATGTCAATTCCGTAAAAGCACGGCGATATAATGGGAGGGCAGGTGACCCAGAAGTCGACCTTCCTCGCCCCGGCCCTTTTCAGCATGCTTATAATGTTCCTGGACGTCGTCCCCCTCACGATGGAATCGTCCACAAGAAGGACGTGCTTGTCCTTTATCACGGACTTTATGGGGTTTAGCTTCATCCTGACCGAGATGTCCCTGGTCTTCTGGACGGGCATTATGAAAGTCCTGTAAATGTATTTGTTCTTTATCAGACCCTCCGCCAGGGGGATGCCCGTTTCGTCCGAAATCCCCTGGGCCGCCGGCCTCGCGGTGTCGGGAACCGGTATCACGACGTCCGCTTCGCTCGTGAAATTTTTTGCCAGGTTCTCCCCCAGCTTCTTCCTTACATTGTAAACCGACCTCCCCCCGATAACGCTGTCGACCCTGCTGAAATATACCCATTCGAACATGCAGTGTTTCCGGTCGGGTTTCACCATCTGTTTCTTTTCCATGTCCCCGTCTTTGTGCAGTATAACCATCTCTCCCGGGTTGACGTCACTGACCCCGTCGATGCCGTTTATGTCCATCGCAACGCTTTCCGATGCGAACATGCACGTGTCGCAGTTCTTCCCGTAACACAATGGCTTGAACCCGTTGGGGTCGCGGAAAGCCACGAGGTCGCCCTCTCCGGTCATCATCCCCGCGGAGTATGATCCTTCCACTCTGCTCATTACGTCGACCAGTGAGCTTTCGATATCATTAGAACTCATCAGGTGATCGGAGAGCAGGTGAGTGATTAGCTCGGCGTCGCATGTGGTCTCGATCTGCCTCCCCTTTCCGGAGACCACCCCTTTCAGGTCCACGTAATTCACGAGATTCCCGTTGTGGGCGAATGCGATCCCCCTCATGGGGTGGCTCACCTTGAAGGGCTGGATATTGGAGACGCAGGAGCTTCCGGTCGTGGAATATCTGACGTGTCCTATCCCCGTGTTTCCCTTGAGCGCGGACAGGGAATTCTCCGAGAAGCACCTTGAAACCAGGCCCATCTTCCTTTCCATATGCATGTCGTTCCCGTTCAGCGTCGCAATCCCCGCGCTCTCCTGCCCCCTGTGCTGTAGCGTGATCAGGCCGTTATAAATCATTCTGGAAATCTGCTGTTCCTCCATGGAACGTATGCCCAAAACGCCGCAAGCTTCTTTTAACAGAAAGACACCTGAGAATAGATAATTGAAGTGAGGATTTTTAAAATGATCACAGAATCATTTAAAAGACAAAATAACCGATGAATAATATGGACAAAATCATAGTTCTGGACTTCGGGGGGCAGTACTGCCACCTGATCTCGCGAAGGATCAGGGACATGGGGGTTTTTTCCGAGATTCTACCAAACGACACTTCAAGGGAAGACCTGGAGAGCATCGACGGGCTGAAAGGGGTTATACTTTCCGGGGGCGCGGCTTCGGTGGACGACGAGAACTCCCCGAGGATGAAGAAGGACGTTCTGGATGTCAGCGTCCCGGTTCTCGGCATATGCTACGGCCATCAGCTTATCTCCTATCTCGAGAAAGGGGAAATGATCACCGGAGGGGTGGGGGAATACGGAATAACCGACCTTAAAGTAGAAAGGGGAAGCACTCTTCTGAAGGGCATGGGAACTACTGCAAGCGTATGGATGAACCACAGGGACAAGGTAAAGAGCATGCCGGAAGGATACTCCGTCACAGCCAGCACGAAGGACTGTCCGGTGGCCGCCTTCGAAAAACCGGAAAGGGGCATATACGGCGTCCAGTTCCACCCGGAGGTCACCCACACGGAAAAGGGCTTCAGGATACTCGAGAACTTTGCGTTCGGGATATGCGGGGCGAAAGGCGGATGGGACATAAAGGAAGTCATCGAGGGAATAAAGTCGGAGATAACGGAGAAGCTGGGTAAAAGGAAAGCACTGATAGGTCTTTCGGGGGGGGTCGATTCCTCCACTGCGGCGTTGCTCATCGGCAGCGTGATAGGAAGTAACCTGACTGCCGTTTACGTCGACACCGGTCTCATGAGGCACGGGGAGACGGATTTCATGAAGCGCGTTTTTTCCGGGTATGGCCTGGATTTAAGAATCGTAGAGGCCAGGGACAGGTTCTTCGGAGCATTGAAGGGAGTTACCGACTCTGAAAGGAAGAGGAAGATAATAGGGAAGCTGTTCATTGATATTTTCGACGAGATAGCGGTGGATACGGGTGCGGAAATACTGGTGCAGGGGACTATCTATTCGGACAGGATAGAGAGCGGTATCACACGGCACTCGTCCACAATCAAGTCTCACCATAACGTCGGCGGGCTGCCGGAAGAGATGAAACTCGAAGTATACGAGCCCTTGCGCGACCTGTACAAGGACGAGGTGAGGAGGATAGCGAAGGAACTCGGCCTCAGCGACGAAATAACGGGGAGGCAGGTTTTTCCCGGTCCCGGTCTCGCCGTCAGGATCGCCGGAGAGGTGACGCCGGAAAAGGCGGGGATCGTCAGGGAGGCCGGCCGGATTATTGACGAAGAACTGAAAATGGCCGGGATTTACGATGAAGTGTGGATGGGGTTCGCGATACTCCTTCCCGTGAAGACGGTCGGGGTCCAGGGGGATGAAAGGAGCTACAAATATCCCGTCGTGGTCAGGATAATAGACTCGAAAGACGCTATGACCGCTAACTTCTCAAAGGTACCGCTGGAAGTCCTAGAAAGAATATCCACCAGGATAACGAACGAGATAATGCGGGTCAACAGGGTCCTTTACGACATAACGAACAAGCCGCCTGCCACGATGGAATGGGAGTGATCAGATGATTTGTCTGGGAATAGAGTCGACCGCCCACACGTTCGGCGTGGGAATAGTCAGGGACAAAGGGAAGGTGCTGGCGAACGAGAGGGACGTTTACAAGCCGAAGTCCGGCTGGGGAATAATCCCCATAGACGCGGCCGCCCACCACAATAAGGTCTCCCGCGAAATCGTGAAGAAAGCGATGGACTCGGCGAAAGTTAAAGCGAAGGACATCGACATAGTTGCCTATTCGAGGGGTCCTGGCCTCCCTCCATGCCTTTACGCAGGGATGAATTTTGCAAAAGAGCTGGCGAACGAGTTCGTTGTCCCCCTGGTCCCTGTCAATCACTGCGTTGCCCACATAGAGATCGGACGGGTGACGACAGGACTTGACAACCCCGTCGTGGTTTACGTTTCCGGCGCCAACACACAGATCATCTCCTTTGCGGAAGGGTGCTACAGGGTTTTTGGCGAGACAATGGATGTTGGAATAGGGAACGCGCTGGACAAGTTCGGGAGGTCGGTCGGTCTCGACTTCCCGCAGGCCCCGAAGATTGAAGAGCTGGCCAGGAAGGGGAAGTGGGTGGAACTCCCTTACGTCGTTAAGGGGATGGACCTCTCGTTTTCCGGCATACTTACGGAATCTCTCAAGAAGCACAAACTTGGGGAGCCATTGGAAAATGTTTGTTATTCAATACAGGAGGTCTTCTTCTCGATGCTGACTGAGGTCACGGAGCGGGCGTTAGCGCATCTCGGGAAGGATCAGGTCCTTCTAACCGGCGGGGTGGCGGCGAACAAAAGACTCCAGGAGATGCTGAACACGATGTGCATGGAAAGGAAGGGGAAGTTCAGTGTCGTTCCGCGCGAATATTCGGGTGACAACGGCGCGATGATCGCATGGAACGGGATAATAGCTTATAAGTCAGGACAGAAGATCAAACCGGAAAGAGCGAGCGTGGATTCGGTCTGGAGAACCGACATGGTAAAAATAGGATGGATTTAATTTTTATCTTCTTTTTTGTCCGAGAAATGCGTCAGGTCCTTCCTGTATTCCGTGAATACGAACTGCTTGTTTATCGGATACACTCCGTCGAAGCAGGCCTTACACGTGTCTGAGTGACCTATCGCCTCGTCCAGCTCTTTCAGTGTGGGATAACAAACCTTGTCCACGTTTAGTTTTTTAGCTACCTCTTCCCCTATATCCTCAACCTCTCCTTCCAGGCCCTGTGCGGCGAACGTCTTGCTTCTCGGGTCCTTTATGCACGGATAGCAGAGAGGCGGGCAGGAAATTATTGTGAATATCTTTTCGGCCCCTGCGCTCCTGAGCTTGTACACCATCCCGTCCCTTAAAACAGTGCCTCTCACTATGCTGTCGTCCCCGCATGCGATGCTCTTACCCTTCACGTGCTCCTTGTTGACGAAGAACTTCACTCTCGCGGCCATCTCCCTTTCCCTTGGGTTCTCGACCTGGAAGGTCCTCTTCGCACCGGGATTCTTTATTGATATCTCGTCGAAAGGTATGAACCTTTTTTTCACCTCGGACAGACCCTGCTGGTATCCTATGGCCACGCCCCTTCCGGAGTCCGGGGACGCCATCACGACATCGACGTCGATGGGATATCTTATTGCAAGCTTCCTCCCGAGCTCCTTTCTTACCGTATAAACGTTCCTCCCCTCTATGTTGGATGTCGGATCGGCAAAATAAATCCATTCGAAAGAGCAGTGTGCGTGTCTGTCCCTTTTAAGAATCTTGGACTCAACACCATTCTTGGTTATCACTATCAATTCACCGGGTTCGACGTCACGAACCGAACCGGCTTCTAGTATGTCCATCGCTTTCGTCTCGGAAGCGATTATGTGCATCCCGTCCTTTTTCCCGTAGCACAGCGGCTTGATCCCCTTCGGGTCGCGAAATGCTATGAGGGAAAGCTCGTCGTCCTTCCCTGCGAGAATCACGACGTTGTAAGGTCCCCTGCCGTCCAGCTTTTCCATCAGCTTTTCGACTGCCGTGTATACGTTTCCCGTGTCCCTGAGATAGGATAAGAACAAGGTTCTCATTATGCTGTCGTGCTTCCTGTCGCCAAATCCCAGAAGAACCCCATCCATCGCCAGCGAAATATTCACATTTCTTTCGCCCCACTGCTCTACCGGCTGCAACCCGCTCGACCTTTCGTAAAGTGTGTGACCTATCCCCGCGTGCGGGTTCATCTTCTTGAGGCTTTCAATGTGATTCTTCAGAAAATAATATACAAGCCCGTCGCTTGTCATCGTATGGAAATATGTCCCGTCGTTAATGCTTATTCCGCATCCTTCTTCCCCCCTGTGCTGGAGGGCGGTAAGGCCGTAGAACAGTTCGTCAGCTATGTTTTTTTTATCTGCTGAATATATACCTATTATCCCGGACATCCCAAAACCATTTTGATTATTTGAAAAAAACTCAGATAGTAAACATTAACATTGGGATTTTTAAGTTTTGGTTTTCCCAATGATTTATATCCGTATTTTTTTGTTTCCTGCGAATTTTTTCCTGATCTCTGACATTATCTCATCATCCATCGGGTTTTCGTATGAAGGATCTTTTATCTGAATGACGTAATACCCATTCCCGTTTCTTTCGCTACCGTCTAGTCCTTCGGGAACAAAAGACAATTCAGCCAGTGTTCTCAACCCATCATTAAATTCTATCTCCACGTAACTACCCCTGACCATAACATTTCTAGGATGTATATCAGTATGTAATTCCCTGTAAATAGATTGTATAGTTTCAAGTGCATCTCTTTTATGATCAACTTGTTTTATGCACAACACCCCCAATTTCTTGCATTTTTTGGGGGATTTAATGTTACAGAAAACCACCATTAGTGAGATTCGGAGATTTTTAAGCATTTAGTGTTCCCTCGGATTTTTTAGTTTTTGCTCCAAATGTTATCCATGAAGATTTCGATCATATCGGATTTCCACTTCGGATTCGGTTCCGGAACCGAGCGGGAGAACGACCCTTACGATGCGGTAAACGAGGCGATGGAGAAATCCAAGGGTTGCGATCTCATAATAATGCCCGGGGACCTTTTCGATTCTAGGAACCCGGACGCGGAGGTGCTCTCCAGGTCCATGGAGGTTCTCCAAAAACCTCTACTGTGGAAAAGCGGCGTCAGGTTTTCAGGATTCTCCGGTAACAAGCCGGACGTTTCCAAGATGGCCCTGATAGGAATTCCTATGGTCGCCATACACGGGACTCACGAAAGGAGGGTCAAGGGACTCATCAATCCCGTCCAGGCCCTGGAGAAGGCGGGATTCCTGATCCATCTGCACTGCAACGGAGCGGTGTTCGAGAAGGACGGGAAGAAGGTATGCATCCAGGGGATGTCAGGGGTACCTGACCAGTATGCGGAATCCGTCCTCAGGGAATGGGACCCGAAGCCGATGGAAGGGGCGTACAACATATTCGTCCTGCACCAGTCCATCACGGAATTCCTTTACGCCGACAACACCATAGACCTGAAGAAACTGCCCAGGGGTTTTGATCTTTACATCAATGGCCACATACATGACTCGAAGGTTTCTGATTATTCAGGAAAGAAGTTTCTCATCCCGGGTTCCCTTATAGCCACTCAGCTCAGGAAGGAAGAGTCGAAGGAACCGAAGAGCTTCTTCATCTTCGACACGAAAACGGGAAAGGAGGAGAAGGTCTTCCTGGAAAAGCAGAGGAAATTCTTCTTCATCGAGTATTCTGATAATTTCGACAGGGAGATGAAAAGGATCATAGATGAGAACAGGGACAGGAAACCGATAGTGAGGGTCTCTTTCCCCAAGGAATCCATTCCCTCGGAAGTGGAGGACATCGAGACTAAATATTCGGGAAAGGTCATACTTTCGGTCAAGCGGGAAAAGGGGGATGAAAAGAGGTTCGATTCCAAGACGCTCGAGGAGCACAAGCTTTCCGTAGAGGAACTCGGGAAGAAGCTGCTTTCCGAAAACCTTGAGAAAGAAGGGCTGGACCCGAGGACCTTCGAGAATATATTCGTTCTGCTCGGCGAGGGAAAGACTGACGAGGCAAAAGAAGTTCTGGAGAAGATGCCGAAAGAGAAAACCGCCGTTTCCGTGAAAATGGTGAAGGGGGAGAGAAAAGCGGATGTTTCGAAAGATGACCCGGAACCAAAAGGAAAGTCATCAGGCGATTCCGTTGA
The DNA here is from genome assembly GCA_016932215.1 of Candidatus Aenigmatarchaeota archaeon. Classification (GTDB taxonomy): domain Archaea; phylum Aenigmatarchaeota; class Aenigmatarchaeia; order QMZP01; family QMZT01; genus JAFGDH01. Next base: position 20,225 of record JAFGDH010000016.1, read on the forward strand.
ACCATGCCAGAAGGCATTGAACAGTTTTTAATAAAGGTAACCAAATAGTTATCATGGACAGCTTCTCCCGCACGATCAGGGACATAGAATCTGTAAAGATACAGGGAGCCGAGAACGTCGCCATAGCTGCAATAAATGCGTTCAAAACCAGGATAAAAACAAAAAGATATTCAGGCAGGGAACGGCTTTTATCCGATGTGGAGAAATCCAAAAAACTCCTTTTCAAAACCAGACCCACAGAGCCCCTCATGAGGAACTCGCTCGATTTCGTTACCCATGGAATAGGTAACTATTCCGATTCCGGGGTTTCGGAAATAAAGAAGATGATCATCCTAAGGGCGGACAAGGCGCTTGCGCATTTCAAGGAAGCGGAAGAGAAGATAGCCCTGTACGGATCGAGAAGGATAGAGGAAGGTTACGTCGTCTTCACCCACTGCCATTCATCCTCCGTTATAAACATCTTCAGCTCGGCGAGAAAGCAGGGCAAATGGTTCAGGGTGTACAACACGGAGACCCGTCCCCTCTACCAGGGACGGAAAACGGCTAACGATTGCGTCAGGCTGAAGATACCGGTGACGATGTTCGTGGATTCCGCCGCCAGGGTTGCGATAAAGAAGTCAGACATAATGATGATAGGATCCGATGCGATGACGGCCGAGGGAAGGATAGTGAATAAAATCGGAAGCGAGATGTTCGCGGTCATAGCGAACAAGTACGACGTTCCGGTTTACGTGTGCATGGATTCCTGGAAGTTCGACCCGAAGAGCATAACGGGATATGACGAGGAGATCGAACAGCGTTCGTCGAAAGAGATATGGCCCAAGAAGCCGAAAGGCGTCCGGATCGAGAACCCGACATTCGAAAGGGTACTTCCAGACCTGATAACGGGGATCATCTCCGATATTGGCCTTTATCCGCCCGAGGTCTTCGTCGAAGAAGTCAAGAAATCCTCGCCGTGGATGTTCGAATAGATGAGTCGGAAATAATGCTTGTTTTGTAAATGTTAGCATTCATGCAGAACGAATTAGAAAATTTGAATGACAGCTCGGATAAATAGAAAAAAGCTGTCCTTCGAAGCTCACTGTTTTCTTATGTCAGGGCTCTTCTCCACGTCCACCACGAAATTCCCCCTGAGGACGTTCCTTCCTATTATCATCGGGTATCTCATGTGGGAGCGGTCGTTGAGGTTCGCCTGTATCTTCATCTTCTGTCCGCCGATCTCTATCTCGATCTCCACCACCGGCCTTTCCTTGATGATCTTGGTTGCCGGCGCCTTGACTCTCATCGTCCTGACAGGTTCGCCGACTCCGATTTCTTCCGCGATGGCCTTGTCGAGCGATGTGACTGCCGCTCCGGTGTCTACCAGCACCTCCAGACCGACGGATTTTTTCTCCCCGATCACCTTCACGTTTTCCAGAAGACCTATGACGCATTTCTCCATAAAACCACCACACAGAAATGTAATTTATATTTGTGAAAGCCTTTTAATAAATCTTCCCGGGAAAGTATTAGCATGGAATTCATGGATCACCGTTTGCTGAAGAAGAACGCACTGCAGTCCAGGATATACCAGGAAACGATCCTGGCAAAGGCGGCTGAAAGCAACCTCCTGTGCGTACTTCCCACCGGACTCGGTAAGACCCCGATAGCCATAGTTCTTTCCGTGTTCAGGCTGGAGAAGTTCCCCGGCTCGAGGGTGATGATACTGGCCCCGACCAAGCCTTTGATAGAGCAGCACATGAAGAGCTTCATGGACACGATCGAACTCCCGGAAGAAGAATTCGTTCTTCTCACCGGGATGGTGAAGCCCGGCGAGAGGGAAGGAATGTACCAAAACGGCAGGATAGTCTTCGCCACACCACAGACGGTCAGGAACGACCTGGAGAACGGGACCCTTTCCTTGGAAGAATTCTCCCTCATGGTGTTCGACGAGGCCCACCACGCGGTTGGCGATTATGCTTATCCATACATAGCGAAGAAATACGTTTCGGAGGCGAAGAACCCTAGGATACTCGGCCTTACCGCCTCCCCAGGCGGAACCAAGTCCAAGATAAAGGAAATATGCTCAAACCTTGGGATAGACAAGGTGGACATACGGACGGAAATCGACCATGACGTCGGGCCTTACGTTAAGGACAAGAACGTGGAGTTTGTCAACATCAGCCTTCCTGACACATTCTTAAATGTAAGGAGCTATCTCGATAAGGCGTACAGAGAACGACTGAACAAGCTCAGGAGGATAGGCTTCACCAAGCCCGTTCGTCTCATCAACAAGCGCGACCTTCTCATTCTTCAGAAGAGGCTGATGGACGGACTAAGAAGGGGGAACAGGAAGAACTTCTGGGGCGTTTCGCTGGTCACGCAGTCCATCAAGCTGGAGCACGCGCTCGGCCTTCTGGAGACCCAGGGGATCCACCCGCTCGAGGAATACTTCACGAAGCTCAGGAAGGAGACCAGCAAGACCACGAAATCCCTTCTGTCGGACAAGGATGTTTCTCATGCGATGTTCCTGTCCAACGAGCTTTTCGAAAAAGGAGCGAAACACCCGAAGATGTCTAAGCTCTGCGAGATAGTGAGCGGACAGCTTTCGGGGGAGAAGGAATCCAAGATAATAATATTCGCCAACTACAGGAACACGGTCAGGGAGATCGTTAAGAGCCTTGAAGGCATAGAAAAATCCAGGCCGGTAGATTTCATGGGACAGCGTGACGGTTTCACCCAGAAGGAGCAGAAGCAGAGGATAGACGACTTCAAGAACGGCCTTTACAACATCCTTGTCACCACATCGGTCGGCGAGGAAGGGATCGACATCCCGGAAATGCAGCTGGCCGTATTCTATGAACCGGTCCCGTCGGAAATCCGCTCAATCCAGAGAAGGGGAAGGGTCGGGAGGACGAAGATAGGAAGGATCGTTGTCATGATCACCAAGAACACAAGGGACGAGGCATACCACTGGACGGCGATGAGGAAGGAGAAGATAATGAAGCAGACCCTTTACGAGATGAAATCCGAGCAATACCCTTCCGACGAGATACCGACGGAAGAGGAATATGAGAAGAAAGTGAGAGGCCAGCTCAAGATTGACGAGTTCTAAATTTTTTATAATCCCGATATAATATCTTATTATGTATTCTAACGCGGTCAGGAAGAGACTCCGCTCTGCGGGGGTGAGCGTGGGCAAAAGGATACTCGTGGAGAAGGAAGGTAAGAAGTTCGAGGGGCTGCTCATGCCGAAGACCGATTTCAGCGATCCCGATTCCCTCGCGATAAAACTGGACAACGGCTACAACATCGGAATCAAACTCGGAAAGGACGTCAAAATCCGTAAATCCAGACACAGAGAGCCCAAATCCATACTGGAGGAAGAGAAACTGGAGACCGGAAAGATCAGCAGGAAGCTGCTGAAGGTCAAGTGGGACAAAAGCAAACCGCCGGTCACGCTGATGTCGGTCGGAGGAACGATCTCTTCGAGGGTCGACTACAGGACCGGCGGCGTTTACGCTCTCGAGAGCCCGGAGGAGATTCTTCATAACGTTCCGGAACTCTCCGGCATAGTGAACCTCAAGATGGAGAAGCCATTCAACAAGATGAGCGAGGACATGGGACCCGATGACTGGGCAAGGATAGCGAGGCTTGCCGCGAAGGAGCTTAATTCCGGCAGTCATGGCGTCATAATAACCCACGGGACCGACTTCCTGCATTACACCGCAATGGCGCTTTCCTTCTTTCTGCAGAACCTTTCGAAACCCGTAGTCCTGGTCGGGTCGCAGAGGTCCAGCGACAGGGGATCGAGCGATGCCGGGATGAACCTGATATGCGCGTCCCACGTGGCGAAAAGCGACATCGCGGAAGTGGGCATATGCATGCACGGAAGCCTGAATGACGATTACTGCCTTTTCAGCCGCGGAACGAAAGTCCGTAAGATGCACACGTCCAGGAGGGACGCATTCCGCCCGATAAACGAACCGCCGCTGGCGAGGGTATGGCCCGACGGGAGGATAGAGGTGAAGAACTCGAACATCAGGAACAGGACAAACGACAGGGTAAAGGTCGACTCCAAGTTCGAGCCGAAGGTCGCTATGCTCAAGGTATACCCGGGCGCGGACCCGAAGATAATAGACTATTACATTTCGAAGAACTACAAGGGTTTCGTACTGGAGGTACCAGGACTGGGCCACGTCCCTACAACGGTCTCGAAGAAGCCATGGACGACGGTGATCAAGAAGCACGCGAAAGACGGCATCCCGTTTGTTTGTACGCCGCAGACGATATACGGGAGGATCAACCCTTACGTTTACACCAACCTCCGCCTGCTCTACCTGGATGCCGGCGCGATCCCGGGCGAGGACATGCTGCCTGAGACAGCTTACGTCAAGCTCTGCTGGGTCCTCGGCCATACGAAGAAGCCGGAAGAGGTCAGGAAGATGATGCTCACCAATTACGCCGGCGAGATCACGAAGAGGACGGAGATAGAGAATTCTTTGGGCGGATTTGAATAAATATATTTACTTTTTAGTAGTTAAAAATAGTAAAGTATTTAAACCCCTGAATGCAAAACTCTAATTATGACCACTATTATAGGTATCAAGGCGTACGGCGGGAAAGACCATGCAGTAGTTATGACCGGGGATTTCCAGGCCACTTTAACAAGATTTGAAGAAGGCGGTGAGGCAATTTATAAAAGACAGGAAAAATCACCCCAGCCTTACCAAAAGCTCATGGTAGACAAAGACCGGGAACTTGTTCTCGCCATAACAGGAACAGTCGAAACCCCCGCAACGAACAGATTCATACGCCTGGCGCTCAATCCTGATGAAGGGGAAAGTAAAATCGACCTTAAGAAAAAGCTGGCGAGTGGTTACATTCCGGAATTCCGTGCGATGAACATGGGTAACTGTGTTTTTAAAAACCAGTACTTTGAACAGAAAAATCAGTGCGAAGCTATGATAGGAACAAGGTTTGACAACGAGCCGAGACTTTTTTTCGTATACCCGATGGGAAAGACAAACGACGGAACTAGGAAGGATATGCCGGAATCATTTTACCTTTCAAAGGGATCAGGAAGTAGATATGCGATGGAGTTTCTCGACAGGGAACTTGACAAAAAAGGAATCGGTGTCAAATCCATTAATGTCAATGACGCGATAGAGCTTGCTTCGCAGGCATTGCGTGAATCGATTGGGACAGACATATATTCGTCAGGAATGAACCTTGTTGTAATTGATCCGATGGAAATCCACGAGTTCGGAGAACAGATCCGGAAGGCTTCCGACGATGCCGTCAGGAAGACGATCAATGGAATAAAAAATCAGTTCAAAGAATAATTCTTTTATTTCACCCCTTCAATTTATTATCATGGACTTCTCAAAGTTGGGGCTGAAATGTGGGATAGAGATACACCAGCAGCTCGATACCGATCACAAGCTGTTCTGCGGCTGCAGGAACTCACTTTCCGACCAGGAGTTTTCCGTCACCATAAACAGGAAACTCAGGCCTGTCGCCGGTGAGATGGGGGATATCGACCCCGCCGCGCTGCACGAAAAGATGAGGAACCTGAGCTTCGTCTACAATGCTTATCCCATGGAAACCTGTCTGGTGGAGAGCGACAGCGAGCCGCCACACGAGCTGAACAGGGACGCGCTCGAGACGTCTCTTACCATAGGAATGCTTACCAACTGCATGATCCCGGATGAGATACACGTGATGAGGAAGACAGTCATCGACGGCTCCAACACTTCCGGGTTCCAGCGGACCGCGATAGTCGGGCTGGACGGGAAGATAAAGACAACATTCGGCGACGTGGGAATAACGAACGTCTGCCTGGAGGAGGAGGCATGCCAGATACTCGGGAGCGAAGAGGGGAGGATATTCTACGGTCTTGACAGGTTAGGCATCCCGCTGGTCGAGATAGGAACCGCTCCCGACATCCGCGATCCGGAACAGGCCAGGGAAGTTGCGGAAAAGCTCGGCATGATCGTCCGCTCCACCGAGAGGGTGAAGAGGGGACTGGGAACGATAAGGCAGGACATTAATGTTTCAATCAGGGGAGGAGCGAGAATCGAGATAAAGGGATCCCAAGATCTCAGGCTCATACCGAAACTGGTGGAGAACGAGATATCGAGGCAGGAGAGCCTCATCAAAATAGCGGAAGAGCTGAAAAAGAAGGTTTTCGGGAAGGCGGTTCCGCAGATGGTTCACGTCTCGCACATATTCAAGAACGCCCAATGCAACATAACGAAAAACAGCAACACTTACGCCATACTCATACCATGCTTAAGAGGATTTCTGAAGAGGAACATCACCCCGACAAGGACGCTGGGGAACGAGATAGCGAATTACGCGAGGGTCAAAACGGGGATAAAGGGATTCATCCACAACGACGAGGACCTCAGCAAGTACAGGCTGATCGACGAGTTCAACAACCTTGAGATACAGATGGAAGCGAAAGCGAACGACACAGTGATAATAGCCGTCGGGGAGAAAAACCTGGTGCAGTCCGCGATGAACGCGATAACGGAGAGGGTCAACATGCTCACGGGCGGGGTCCCTGAGGAGACCAGGAAGGCGCTGGACAGCGGCGACACCGAATATATGCGGCCGCTCCCGGGGGCTTCCAGGCTTTACCCGGAGACCGACATACCGCCGATATCGCTCGGGAGGGAATATCTCAAGAAAATCAGATCCGGTCTCCCGGAGCTGATCGAGGTCAGGAAGAAGAAGGAAACGAAGGAAATGAAAAAGCACGACATAAGCGACGAGATGATCGCCCAGATAGTCAACTCCGGGAAGAAGAAGATATTCGACGAGCTGGTGAGGATGGGATTCGACCCCTCGATCGCGTCGACCATCCTCACTTCCACACTCAGGTCTCTGGAAAGGAAGGAGGGCGTCGACATAAGCAGGCTCGAACTCGCGCATTTCGAGCGGGTGCTGGAGGCGCTGGAGAACGGTAAGATAACGAAAGAGGCGATACCGGGGGTGCTGAAGATGTTCGCCGAGAACCCGAAGGAGGAACTGGACAAGGCGATAAAGAAGACCGGCGTTAAGTCCCTCGCGGACAAGGAACTCGTTGAGATAATAAAGAAGACGTTCGAGGAGAACAAGAACCTCTTCGGAGAGCCGCGGGGGGAGAAGGTCATCCTGGGTCTGGTCATGCAGAAGGTGCGCGGGAAGGCCGACGCGAAGAAGGTCATACAGCTGGTCGGAGAAGAGTTCAGCAAAATGAAATGATTCTATGATACAATTTTAGGACTCATCTTCGTTAGACCAGTAATTCGGAGTGCCTTCCGTTATCCGGATGTTATGCGGGTGGGATTCCTGCTGGCCGGACTTGGTGATCCTGACGAATTCCGCGTTCTTCCTCAGTTCGCCTATGTTCCTGCAACCGGTGTAACCCATCGCAGACCTCAGCCCGCCCATGAGCTGGTATACAACCTCTGACACTGTTCCCCTGTAAGGGACCATTCCTTCCACTCCTTCGGGAACGAGCTTCCTGCTTTCCACCCCGCCCTGGGCGTACCTGTCCTTGGAGCCTTCCTTCATCGCGCCGAGCGATCCCATTCCCCTGTACTTTTTGTATTTCCTTCCCTGAAAAAATGTGATGTCACCGGGAGATTCATCGGTTCCGGCGAAAAGAGAGCCGGTCATTACCACCGACGCTCCCGCGGCAATCGCTTTCGCTATGTCCCCCGAATACTTCATTCCGCCGTCAGCGATAACGGCTATCCCGTGACTGTCCGCGATCTCGCTGCACTGCTGTACCGCGGTTATCTGGGGTATCCCCGAGCCGGCGACTATCCTGGTCGTGCATATGGAACCAGGTCCCATCCCGACCTTTATCACGTCCGCCCCGGCGGCTATCAGTTCCTCGGCCGCTTCAGGGGTTGCTATGTTTCCTGCGATCACGTCTATGTTCAGGGCCTTCTTGAGGTTCCTGACCATGTTTATCACGTTTTCGGAATGCCCGTGCGCGGTGTCTATTGTGATTATGTCAGCGCCCGCATCAAAGAGCCTCTTCGCCCTTTCCATGTCGAACGGCCCGATCGCCGCGCCCACCATGAGCCTTCCCTCCCTGTCTATCGAAGAGTCCGGGAACTTCTCGCTCCTTTCCACGTCCCTGACCGTTATCAGGCCCGTCAGCCTTCCGCGGGAATCGATCATTGGAAGCTTCTCCACCTTGTTCTTGGACATCACTTCCATTGCCTTTTCTATGCTGGAGTTTTCCGGTATAGTTACGGGGTCCTTGGACATCACGTCCCTGACCTTCTCGCTCATGTCTCTCTTGAACCTCATGTCCCTTGCCGTCAGTATGCCGACCAGCTTTCCGTTTTCCATCACAGGGAAGCTCGCTATGTTCATTTCATCCGTAATCTGTTTGGCCTTGCCTATGGGATCATCCGGAGACAGGGTGATAGGGTCCTTTATCTTCCAGGATTCCGACCTCTTCACCTTCTCCACCTCCTGGCACTGGTCCTCGACTGAGAGGTTTTTGTGTATTATTCCCATTCCACCCTCACGGGCGAGGGCGATTGCGAGAGAAGAGGAGGTGACCGTGTCCATTGGGGACGACATGAGCGGAATGCGTAAAGAAATATTCTTCGTAAGCCTCGTCGAAAGGTCCACTTCAGCGGGAAGAACATTCGATTTTCTGGGAACAAGCAGAACATCGTCGAACGTAAGCGCCAGGTCGCCTCTTACCTTTTTGTGATCTATAGTCTCACCTCTGAAGGGCTTTATTTTTAGAATGGTTGTAAGCTATAAAAAGTTTTTGATCCCGTTCGAGAATTCCTTCCTGAAGCCCACTATCCTTGCCGGACTTCCGCTCTTCCTCACAGAAACAATGTCTTTCTCTCTCAGCCTTCTCACCTGGTCTTCCTGGCCGTCTATGCAGAGCTCCCCTTCCCTGTTCAGGCACCTTATCGTGACTTCCTTGTCCGTGAGTATCTCCCCTTCCTTCAGCCTCCCGGTGAAGGGGGCGGTCTCCATGACGCCGAAACCGATGGAATTCCATTTCATCCTTTTCGCCCCGGCGGAATGGGCGAACGCGTTCGACCCGGTCGGGGTATAGACCAGTATCCCTGACCCGCGTTCATTCGTTGTTTTCCCGTTTACCCTTATCTCGCTGTCCAGTATCCTCCTGGTGTATATGGCGGAAACTAGAACGTCGTTCAGGGCGAGAGGCTTCACAGTCTTCCCGTTGACGCTTGTCTCCAGCCTCGTCATCTCGTGTATGAAATAGTCCTTACCCTCCTCCCCGTTTATCGCCAGAATAAGATTTCTTTTGAAATCCTTCGGTCCGGATGTCATGTAGAAGCCCACGGAGGAACCGGGGTTGACTCCCATTACCGGGCACCTGAACCTCCACTGGTACTTCAGGAACGTCCCGTCCCCTCCGATGAGGACGGCGAGACCGACATCTTTCGTGTTCCTTTCGCTGTACTTTATCCCCAGGTCCTTTACTATCTTCTTTACCTGATTCTTCAGCTCATGCCCGTAAGGCTCCTTGCAGTTCACGAATATCTTTTTTATCATGATCTCAATCCGAAAAGCTCTTCAATCCTTTTTCTTACGTCCGCGAAAACTTCCTCTCTTGTCCTGTTACCGTTCACGACGAAGAACCCTTCCCTTTCTGTTATTTCCCCGTATGCCTTCATCACCTTCTGCTGGAAATTCATATTTTCATGCCTGTCGTTGTCGTGCGTCCTCTTCAGCGACTCTTCCGCCGGGACGTCCAGAAAAATCGTCAGGTCAGGCTTCCTCGCGAACCTGTTGACCTCCCTGATCCATCCGCTGTCCACGCCGTAGAGGATGCTCTGGTACGCGATCGTGGAATAGTAATATCTGTCAGAGACGACTGATATTCCCTGTTCAAGCTGTGGGATAACGAAGGTCTTCAGGTGCTCGTACCTGTCAGCGGTGTACAGAAGCGTGACCGCCTTCCCCGAGCTGATCTCGAACTTCTTGTTCAGCCAGTCCCTTATAAGGCGACCGACCATGTTGTGGGGGTTGGGCTCTTCCGTGAAGACCGCCTGGAAGCCCTTGGACTTCAGGAAATCGACTACCATCTTTGCCTGGGTTTCCTTTCCTGACTTGTCCAGCCCCTCAAAAACAATGAACTTTCCTTGTTCCATAATCATCTTTCCTTTTTAATCATAAAAAAATTACCTAGTAAGGCACCTTCTTCACCTTTATCAGGAAAGCGACACCGTTCGCGATCAGGTGGAGAACCGGCGTGATAGCCAGAAGGATTACTACCCATTCCCATTTGAGTACAACGAACAGTGAAGCCACTATCAGCATGCCCACCATGAAGTCTTCCTGGTCAAGAAGCGGGGCAGGCCGTCCCCTTTCCATCCCCAATCTTCTTTTTATAAAGGAACCTCCCAGATCACCTAACATTGCGCCTAAACCCAGGACGAATCCGAGGATCGGGCCCATCGGAATGATATTCAGCGGAACGTCCGATAGTCCCCACGGAAGATAAGGGAATGCGAGCATCTGGATGGTTCCCACGGCAGTTCCGACGATCACTCCGAGAATGAGGCCTTCCCAGGTCTTGCCCTTGCCGAATACCGGTTTTCCCATAAAATTTCGATTGAAGTCCACTCTCCGCTTCCCGCGTGTAAGCGTGCATAAACCATTAGCACCGTAAGCGGCAAGAACGAGCCATATCGCCTCAACGAACGTGTAAATGTCTATCATAAGCCCAAACCCTGTCGAAAGGAATTATATTAATTCGCTTTATATTATAAATTAATTCACAACATGATGACTTATACTGATCGAACCAAGTCATCCGTCGAAAACAAAGTATGACAGCTTACAACGATTGATCCAAGCTGTCCATCGAAACTTCGGGCTCGTAGCTCAGTCCGGTAGAGCGCTCGGTTCGCATCCGAGAGGCCTCGGGTTCAAATGCATTCGAAACCGTTTTCGGTTTCTGGCTGAATTTCCCGACGAGTCCATTTCTTTTTTAATCTTAAAAACAAAATCAAAGAATGATAAATATAATAGAAAGAAAAATCAAGATCAGGGATTTATTGATCCTTTTATTAATGGAAATTATTGTAATATTGACAGGAGTTTGGGGTCTTTACACAATCAATGATTGGAGTTATCAAACTGTACTGGTTCCAGTCATTCTTGTGTTTTTCATATCTATGTTTTTATATATTAACTCTTTGTTTCTTGATAAAAAGAGTGGTTTGGGAAATACTTTTTTTCATCTTTTGTATTTAACTATTTTTCTGGTTTTTGTAGTACTTTCTTCAATAAGCCAATTTGTCAGAGGTCAGATGATGGGTATAACACAAAATATTGATATATTTTTACGTTTTTCCATTATACCTTTCTTTCTTAGCATAATTTTCACTGGTGCGATAGAGGAAAAAAAGATGAGTGAAAAAGATATTTTTGAGGGTGTGAAAAATTGTAGTTACCCTGCGTCATTAGCGGCATTGTCTCTTGTAGCTGCCCAGTTCTTGAATGAATCCGCAAAGGTTTTGATTACTTATTCTGCGGTTTTATTTTTGATTTCCTCAATTTCAATTCTTTTTCATTCATGGTATAGTTCAGCAAATATTGATAAGAACGAGTCCATTTTAGGATTATCGAGAACCTTTTCCGTAGGTTTCCTTTTATTTGGACTGTTACTCCTTTTAGTTTCATTCACTCGGTAATAAATGATAATCAGCATTATTGTTTTAATTTTTTCGTTTTTAAACCATAATCCGAAAATTAATCATGGTTTTTGAAGATCAAGCAGCTGGTTATATACTTGGCTTATTTGGAGCCTCGTTGGGTTTCTTGATAGGTGGTAGTTTCACATATTATATTAATAAAAGGCTTCAGGAAAAGGATTGGAAACGTGAACTCAATGAAAGAATTTATTACCCATTACTTGACGAGTTGCACAGAATAAGAGATTATTATTTAATGGGTTACAAAACAGATATTGATCTAACAGAATGGGATAGGATAAAATCTGAACATCTCCATTATCAAATTGACAGAAAAATTGGAGAAATTATAAATGATTTTTTTGTTATAAAATTTCATAATTTTATTGTAAGTGTTAACGCAGCAAATAGGAGAATTAAAGAAATTGTGGAAAAGGAGTTAATGGAAGTGTTTGAATTTGATAAAAAATTTATTTGGCATTACAAAGAAGGCGGTTTTTCTATTAATAATACGCAGGTCAGCAGTTTCATCGAAGCATTCAGTTCTATGTTATTATGTAAGGATAAAATTGGTTGTCCCGGTAGCAATCCAAATGATTTTGTACAGGCGAATAACAATTACGAACATATCAAGAAGCATTATGAGGATCTTTTTTCAAAAAAAGCAAAATTCCAGAAGATGGAGGAGTTCCTTCATTTCATGTGGGAAAAGACAAAAGAAGAAGGAATAATAAAATCTACCAGAAAAAAACAAAAAGGAGTAATAAAAGAAATAAACGATTTGATAAATGAAATTAAAAAAATTGTTAGAATCTGAATTTCCATTACATTCGTAGCCCTTTTATAAAAATATTTATAAAACTTACTTACCATTCTTTTTTTCAAATGACTACTATTCTTTACGCCACGGACATCCACGGGGACAAGGAAATGATCGACAGGCTCGTGGATATGGGGAAGCATGAGGGGATTGACGCAGTCATAATAGGAGGGGACATCTCCCCGGGATTCGACGTTTTCAGGCAGAGGATGTTCGCCGAGTTCTACCTGGTCCCGAAGCTCTCCGAGCTTAAGGAATACGGAACGGAGGTCTTCGTGCAGATGGGGAACGACGATTTCGGCGTCAACATGGACATACTCCACGAGGCCGAGAAGGCAGGGAAGCTCAAGGTTACCCACATGAAAAGGCATTCCCTCGGCAGTTTCAGCATAGTCGGATACTCCTGCGTGAACCCCTATCCCTTCATATTCAAGGAATGGGAAAGGAAGGAATCCGAAATAAAGAAGGACCTGGAGGAGCTGAAGAAGGGCACTGATCCGAGGAATACGATATTCGTTTTCCACGCACCTCCGCATAACACCAAGCTCGACGTCATGTACACGAAGGAGAACATGGGCTCCAAATCCATAAGGGAGTTCATAGAGAAGGAGCAGCCCCTGCTGACGCTGCACGGTCACATACACGAGTCCCCGGAAATAACCGGAACTATACACGACAGGATAGGAGATACACTTGCAGTTAATCCCGGCAGGGGGAGGATAGCCCTAATCGACCTGGAAAAAATGACGGCCGAACCGGTGTAAATAATTTAAATCTAATCGACCAAACATAAACAATCTTCTTTTACGTGATTCGAATGACAAAATCCGAGCAAAGCCTGAGGGAAAGAAGAATCTGCAGGAAATGCTGCATTATTTTCGACAACCTGAAGGCCTGCCCCAGGTGCGGGAAGGGCGACAAGATAGAGGTCTATTTCGAGCTGGTTTCCGTTCCCGGTTTCTAACGCTTAAAAAATTTACAATCAAATCGGTATCATGGAAAAATACCCTGAATCCGTTCCGGGGAAATCTGATCTTCTGTCTGCCCTGGGATTATACTTGTTTGAGAAGGCAAGGGACGGGATATACGGCCTTCTGAAAATACGAAAAACCGGGAGTTGGGACGGATGGACCTGCATGGGGGACAAGGTAGAACATGACCGGACGTTAAGCAGGATGTTCGAGGACAGCGTCTGCCTGTAGCCCGGAACATTTTAAAATATATCACTGCTTCTCCAATTATTCATTATATGGTCTTTCAGACCCTGAACAGGCTGAAATGGACGGGAAGGCTTGAGAAGTGCACTGTGACGATAGTGAGCAGGGGGTTTCCCGGGGACGTGAAAAAGATATCCGGCAAGAATATAACCGAGGTAAAGAGGGACCATTTCGTTTTCAGTGAGAGGGGGAAAGAGACCTTCATCCCCCATCACCGGGTCAAGAGGATAAGGATTGACGGGGAGACAATATGGAGGAGAAATTCAAAAAAAGGATGCTTCGGACCTTTCGCTTTCCTAAGGAAGACATGTCTGTGAGGAACTGGGGCAGGGTGAGAGGGGTATGGACCGTGATGCGAAATTTTTTAGTGATCAGCTTATGCAAGGTTCTTCCGGACATAGAGTTCAAGAACGTTCTTTATCGCAGGGTAGGGATAAAGATAGGAAAGGACGTAACGATAATGGGATCATCCTTCGACATATTCTTCCCCGAGCTTATCGAGATTGGCGACGGTTCAACGGTCGGTGCGTTTACGGTCATACTCACCCACGAGTTCGAGAACGACAGTTGGTCGAGGGGTAAAATAAAGATAGGTAAGAACTGCCTGATAGGGGCGATGACGGTGATCCTTCCCGGAGTGGAGATAGGCGACAACTGCACCATCGCTTCGTATTCCCTTGTCAACAAAAGCATCCCTCCGAACACGTTTGCCGGCGGCGTTCCCGTCAGGCCTTTGGGAAAGACTTAAATGGGTTCAGCGAAATATTATAATGGCTTCTAAATTCCGGAGGTTCACGGGATACGTTTTCCGGACGAAATGGACCCTTTTGTCCCTGATAATAATCAACATGATCGGCTTCTTCATCGGCATATACTATTACCTCGACGAGCTTGCGGTACATCCCCCGTATCTGTGGCCCATAGTGATGGACTGCCCTGTCGCCGTCCTTCTCTTTTCCGTCATCTGCATATTTTACCTGGCGAAAAGGAAGTTCCACAACCTACTGGTGTTCTTCACCTCCGTCTATATGATCAAGTACGGTCTATGGACGCTGACAGCAATCGTGCTTTACTGGAACTTTTACATGCCGGGAATCGACCAGACCATAGCGGCCCTTAATTTCATCCTTCACACAGGTCTCATACTCGAGGGAATCACGCTTTCCGGGAAGGTCTCGAAAAACCAGTACAATGCGGTGATAGTCCTCACCCTCGCGCTGGTTAACGATTTCTTCGACTACTTCATGGGAACCCTTCAGAACATGCCTCATACCTACGTGGGAATCCTGATGATAGAAAGCATTATCGTGAGCGTTGCTTTGCCTGTTGCTGTTTATTTATTCCGTAATCAGACAAGGTCCGAGAAATCCGAAGGTTCGAAAGGAAGATCAAAGCCGTAACGGTTCTGCATTTTTTGGCTGAATCTGATAAGCTCCCTGTTTGAAGGGTCGAGAAAGAAATCAATTTTGCCCCCGTTAATATTAACGTAGGAATGAAAGCTTCCGGATTCCAGAGACCTCGTTTTTATATCATCCTCCGTTATCGGGAGATCCGGAATACCTATTTTCATCATGTTCAAATTAAGTTCCATGATATTTCTCGCCTCATCCTCCGTGGGCCTTGCAAAATAATTTATCTGCCACCTGTCTTTCTGCCCTCTGCTGTCAACGGTGGTTTTTGTCGAGATAAGGACGGAAGCGGAGTCCCTTTCCATTCTTCTTACGAACTCCCTGTCCTGATCAGTTGCCTTCTGGTCCATTGCCTTTTGCAGCATTTTTATCCTGTATATAGGGATAGTAAGACCAGCCTGTTTTGCCTTCGGTCCGCATTCCTTCGGAATACCCGTTGATTCAAGAGCCCTGGCTACGTAAGACCCCCCCTCTGTGATTAACATGATAGTACCGTGACCTTCTTTTCCGTATACTATTTCTGAATCTATTTTGAGATTTCCTGCAATGATGTCACGGATTTTTTCCAATGTCTCATCCTCCCCTGAAATCATGACGTTTTTCCTCATGCACCCGGAATAGAAAGCAAAATTTGCATAAACGTTCAGGTGAGGGAATTTCTGATCTTCTGCCACCATCGGAATCCAGTTCAAGTCTTCAAGAAATCGCACAGCACCATTCGCATATTTGCATTCTGGTCTGTTATAAGTTTTTCTAATTGAATCTTCTGTTATTATACTATGATTTCTGAGCGCTGATAACATAATCTAATTACTCAGAAAATCTTTTAAATCAAACATTTGATAAAAACGCAGTTACTTCGCCTCTGTGTGGTGAATTTCGCGTCCAGGAACTTTTCTATCGTCCAAATGTTAGTCCTGGCATGGTTGGTAAGCCTGGAAACGCTCACTTCCGAATCCCCGGCCAGCGCCATGTAAGGAAGAATCTGGTCCCCCATCCATTCGTCGAGGCACGCTCCTGAATCTTTCTGCTTAAGAAGGGTTTCCTTCGTTCTTTCCCCCACCTTCTCAGCAGGCATCCCCCTCTCCCCGAGGAACGATGATCCAATTCTTGTGTTACCGAAATTCGAAACCAGAAGAATGGAGCATCCGGTGGAAAAGGAATCCAGATAGAATGCGTTCCTTTCATCCAGCTCCAGCCCAGTCCCCTTGAATATTCGAGTCGCTACGTCTGCGTTTTTCAGATCATTAGATGAATAGCAGTAGCCGGATGTTCCTTCGAAATCTCCGCGATCAACGAGCCGTAAAGGTTTCAGTTTCCCCGGCTTTATACGTACCTTCAGGATCCCCCCTCCCTTCGGGAAGAATCCCGGCTTGACAATTTCCGGATATATCTCGAGACCCATCCCCTTCAGTAAATAACAGAACACGTTTTCGAAATAATCAGCCACCGGAGACCACTTAACGTGCGTCCCGCCGGTGATCTCGATCTCCAGCTCCTTATCCGTATGTACCAGCGGGATCATCAGCGACTGCAAAACCAAGGTAACTGATCCGGCGGTTCCAACGTCTATCTTCATGTCCTCAAAAGCGAGCTTTCCGGGGATGAATTCCAGTTCCTCCGAACCCATTTCCAGTCCCCTGATCTCGGCGTTGCAAAGCTTCCCGACGGCCTCTATGCCTTTGAGGTGCTGAGCCTTCAGGCCGGGATTAGGGCGTCCCTTCCTTATTCTGAAAATACGGCACGGTTTACCGGTCACCGCGGAAAGACCTACGGCCGTCCGGATGATCTGACCCCCTCCCTCAAGGTAAGAGCCGTCTATCTGTATCATAACAATAATTTGAATGATCTAGTTAAAACTTTTCACGGTTTCATTCTTTACTGAATTGCAGAACATCATTTCTCCCGAAAAGATTGAATCTGATGGCGAACATGTCCCCATGTTTCTCCGGCCTTATTGCCCTTGATTCCCCGAACTGCAGCTTTCTTACCCTCTTTTCAAGATCCGTCTCTGCGTTCTGATCGATATGCGTCCAGTGTCTGTTATAGTTTTGGCCCTGGCTCTTCAGCCAGTTTTCGCTGATTGAATTCTTGCCGTAAAATACTCTGTTCCTGAAGGCATCCTCCAGCTCGTCGTAAACCGCCCTCAGTTCTGCCAGGTTGTTGAAAAACTCCAGCTTGAGCCTCCCGGGTTTTACGGAATCGTGCGACAGATGCGTCATTCCCAGCATGATACCAAAATACCAATCCATTGCATGCTTCATTTCATGTATTCCCAGTATGCTGTCCGCGTCCCCGTCCCCTGAAACCATATCATCCGAGAAAAGGTTCTCCGTAACGCAGAGATATACCGGGGTTCTTGTCCCGAAAGAAGGTACCGCGCCGGGCCTCATTATGCAAATGGGGTTTCTCATCTTTATTTCCCCGTACTGACCGACCTCGTATCCTGTCATGCTTTTCACCTGCTGGTCGCTGAGCCCCTTTTTCGTGTATATCTCCGTCATCATCTCCGCCAGCTCCTGTTCCGTTGGTTCATAAACTATTCCCCTGAGCGGGCCGTCCTGCTTTGCCTTTGCGGCTCCCGGAAGGGAGTTCTCCTTTTCCTCTAGATATTTTTCAGGTGATATCATGCCGCTTCTGACGTCTTCCATCGTATGTGGTCCAGTGCTTCCGAATAGATATTTCGCAAAACCCAGTTCCATTGCCGCGGCTCCGCCAAATACTGCCTTTAAAGACGTATCAATGAATTGTTTTCTGGTGTATTGTTTGGTCATGTTGAAAATTGAAGGCAAGTTATTTAACCTGAAAAAATTACGTTTTTTGTTTTGACAAAGGAAAATAATTCACTTTTTCCCTTTCCCGTTCTTCCCTTCCAGATCCTTTATCCTCTTCTTTAATTCAACCATCTTCAGTTCCCTTCCGACGGCCAGCTCGTTGAACTTCTCCATCTGGAAGTTTCTGGCTTCAATCTCTTTCCTGGATTTCTCGAGGTCATTGCTAATCCTTTTCTGAGCGTCGATCTCCTCGTCCAGTCTTTTTATCATCGTGTTGAAGGAATTGGAAAGCGTTCCTATCTCGTCCTTCCTCCTGGTTAGATTCCTGCTTACCTTTATCTTGAAGTCCCCTTTCGTTATCCTGTTGGCGGTTCTCGATAGGTCGGTTATGGGATCTGTAAGTCTCTTGGCAAAAATGAACGAGAATGTAACGCACCCCAGCGTGGTAATGATGATCAGCGTCATCACGGTGTTGATCGTTGTTATGTGAGTTTGCTCTATCCTTTTCTGAATCTCTTCCGCGTAAGACAGTTCTTTCACTATCAGGTTCCCGCTGTTCTCGTTTATGAATCTGGCTTTGTTCACCACGTCCTCGTACACCTCCGTGGATTCCACCAGCTTTCCGCTTTCTATGTGAACGATCCCTTCATCGCAGAGTTCCACTATTTTCATCACGTAGTTCTTCAGTCCCCTGTACGCGATCCTGCTGTCCGCGCTGACGATGGAATCGTCCAGTCTGGAGAAGGCGGCGGTTATATCCCCGCGGAGCTGGTCGTATTTTTTCACCCTTTCCCTGTTTCCCGGGCTGTTGACCAGATTGTAATAGGACTGGATGAATTCCGGCACGTAATAGCTGAACTTGTTCTCAAGCACGAGATTGTCCGTAACTTCCTTGTATTCCGCGACGATTCCGAAATGAACGACCGAAAGATACACTGTTTGAAGCAGCAGTACGGCTATTACTATCATGAAAGAGAATATCAACTTGGTTTTTATGCCGTTCAGAATCAAGACATTTTTTTGCATATACCAAGTCACCAGTTATTATTATCGGGGAACTGGATAAAATTAATTCCTTTCAGGTCTCTCGCTTTCCGGTACGTTCTGGTAGACGTCTTCGTACGAATGGAAGCCGTCCGCTATGACCGTGCTCATCAGGTTGTCCCTGGTGACCATCCGGACATCCAGCAGATAGGAGGGAACCTCTATTTCGCCGTTGTCCACTTCCTGGTTGGTTTCAGCTGTTTCTCCCTTCGCTATCGCGACCGCCATCTCCGCCGCCTTTTCCGCGATGCTCATGAGCGGCTTGTATACGCTGATCGTCTGTCTCCCCTCGGCGATCATCTGGCATGCTCCCAGCGATGCGTCCTGGCCTGACACGGGGATTCCGGAAAGATTGAATTCTTCCAGCGCCTGTATAGCTCCCATCGCGGTTCCGTCGTTCGCGCAGACCACAGCATCGACCGTCCCGTTCTCTTCGAGGTATGCCTTCAGCTGCCTGTATGCCTCCTCGGATTTCCATCCGTCGTTGAACACGTCCAGCACGAGGTTTATTTCCCCGCTGTCTATCTTCGGCTGCAGAAGGTTGAACGACCCTTCCTTCACGAGGAATGCGTTGTTGTCTGTTAGCGAACCGCCAAGGTAAGCGAAATCCCCCTCGCTCACTACGTCCAGCACGCCTTTCGCCTCGTATTCCCCTACCTTGACGTTGTCGAAAGAGATGTAATAATCCAGATCGCAGTTTTTAATCAGCCGGTCGTACGCTATTACCTGTATGCCAGCTTCGTGCGCCTTTTCAACTATGGAAGCTGCCTTTTCCCCGTCGTGCGCCACTATCACAAGGGCATCCACCCCCTGGAGAATCAGGTTCTCGGCCTGCGATTCCTGTATGTCGGCATCCAGATCGGCCGAAACTGCAATAACCGATGCCCCCAATTCTTCCGCCTTTTCGGTGAAGAAGTCCCTGTCCCTTTGCCATCTTTCCACGCGGAGGTCAGAAAGCGAGAATCCTATAACTATCATGTCTTCGTTTCCCTGCGTGTTGTCTGTGGTGCCCGTGCCGGAATCCTGGCTGACGCAACCGGAAACGAATACAACCGAGACTAAAAAAAGCAGAATGGCTTTCTGTAATATGACCCCTTTCATCTGACCCCTGAATATTAATTCCGTTGCTTTGGTATAAATAGTTTTGTTTAAACGTTACTACGTTTCAGACGCTTATCTTTTCCCCGTTTCCGGGAGCAACTGTATCGAAGCCCATGCCATTGAGATCTTTTGAGAAATCATCGGTGTGCTCGCCATGGATGAGGATGATCTTTTCCGGGCTTACCTTCTTATAGAACTCTAACAGGTGGTCCCTGTCCGTGTGGGCGGAGAAATCCAGGAAATTCATCTTCATCTGGGGTCTCAGGTCCACTTCCCCGTTGTCGTATCTCCCGGTATCCATCAGGCCCCTTCCCGCGGTCCCCGGGACCTGGAATCCGGTGAGCGTCAGCGAGCAGTCCTGCCTTTTCCACAGATGGGAAAGGTAATAAACGATCGGCCCTCCGTTGAGCATCCCGGCGGTCGTTATTATGACGCATGGGTTCTGTATCACTTCCTTCCTCATCCGGTCCCTCTTCACCTTGGTGGCCCTGTCGAACGCCCCTTTGAGGGTTTTGTAGTCCCGGACGGATTTCTGGTGTTTGAGAATCTTTTCGGTCGCCCTTATGCCCATCCCGTCAACGAAGACAGGGAATCCGAGTTTCGAGAGGATTATCAGCATCTCCTGCGTTCTCCCTACCGCGAAGGCCGGTATCACCGCTATCCCGTTGTTGTATACGGTGTCCTGGACTATCTTCTTCAGTTCGTCCTCCAGCCCCCTCCGGTCCGGGTGGTTCCCGTAGGAATAGGTGGATTCCGATATTATGACGTCTATGTCCTTAAACTCTGAAAAGGCGCCCTTCATAAGGGCGGTGTCTATGAATTTTATGTCTCCCGTGTACAAAATGCGTTTGCCCTTGCTTTCCAGAAGGGTAAGTACGCTCCCGGGTATGTGCCCGGCATGGAAGAATTCGGCATTCGAGACGGAGAACTCCTGTCTCTGGCCCGGTTCCATGAACTCTATGTGCCTTTCCGCCTTCTTTATGTCGTTTAACATGAAATGGAGCTCGTCTCCCCTCTTCTTCTGGACCTTCAGGCTGTCGCGAAGCAGGATGGACGTGAGGTCGGCTGTGGGTGGTGTCATGAAAACCGGGCCGCTGTACCCCCTCCTGTAAAGGTCGGGGATAAAGCCGGAATGGTCCATGTGCGCATGGGAAATGAATATCCCGTCCAGGCGTATGTCCGGTTGTATGGGATGGGTGTTGTCCTGGACCTCTATCCCGTAGTCGAACAGGAACTTTTCCACGCCCGTGTCCAGAAGTATGCCTGATCTCCCGACTTCTCTAGCTCCTCCCAGAAAACGGATGTCAATCATGAGAAAACCAACTCTGCCTATTTATAAACCATGGTCGGGATCATTTAAATCTTTGACAATTTCGCCAGTTTCCCCGCTATTTCGTATCCCAGGTCGAAAACGAGCATCGCGGCGAAGACCTCCCAGAGACCTGTGGCGGCCGAATAGACGAATGTGAACAGCTTCATTGTCATCCTGTATTCGAGGAACCTTCCTAACAGACCCTTTATCTTCCCCCTGTCGTAAAGGTCGTTCCCTGCCTCGTCGAGAAGCCCTCCCGCCAGGAATATTGTCACCGGTAAAATTCCGATAACCGGCAGGCCGAGGAAGGCGAACGTCAGTATTATGGATCCTATGCCCAGGAAGTGGACGGGATGGTCTATCTTCTTCGTGAAAAGGACGGACAGTATGACCGCTATCCCGAGCGGTGCGACCGGAGGGAATCTTGCGATTATGAAGCCGGTTATTATCCCGTACGATATCCCCGCAATACTGCCAATATACGTCTTTCTTTTCGTGTCGTCCGCAAAATAATCTGAAAGTTTCGTCAAGAATCCCGCAATGAAGATTATCAGAATTTCAATCATTCCACCCCTCCGATTTATATACCATTGCAATTACTGCTGAAACCGGAAAATCCCTGCATAAAACACTGATCGTCCTGTAATGGTATTCGAATTCCTTGTTCCTGGGGCTGGCGTCAGAACGTAACGTCTTCTCCACATGTTCCAGGACGTATTCCTCTGAATTCCCGCTCACGTATTCTACGACACCCGTGCCGTCTTTTGCAATTATCCATCCAATACCGACCCAAAGTTCTTTCCCGGGCTCGGTTTCGAAACCTTCCGCAAGCACAACATACAGTCTGTGCCCTATGTTTTTGTGGTTCCAGTCTATCCTCCCTTCCGCAATTTCAGAATTTTCCGGGAGTATCGAGCTAAGCCTGATCAGGTTATAATTGCTTATTCCCGCGTCCCATAAGGCCTTGTCGAACGCCGCTTCCCTTGTCGGACCTTCCCCGGTTCCCCGTGTGATATGTATTTTCATTTTACCTTCCTATATGAATCCCGAAACTATGAGCGGGAAAACGATTGTCACGTCCCCGTCAACCGTGACGTGCCTTCCGGTTTCCTTTATCTTGCCCCAGGACTTCGCCTCGTTGGGCCTCGCCCCGGAAAGGGAACCGTCCCATGGGGAGGAAGTGGTCACGTAGACGGCGTAGTCGAAGCCGTCCCTTACCAGGTTGACGCCGAGGGCGTGGTGCTTCGAAATTCCACCGCCGAGTATGATGCCTCCGGTCTTCTCCGCGTTGAGCACGAGATCGGCCATCTTCTTCATGTCCTTCGTGACGTCTATCCCGAAATCGGGATGGTCCTGCTTGAAAAAATAAGTCTGAAGCCCTATGGCGGAATCGGTTATCCCCGGGGAAAACACCGGTATCCCCTTTTTGGAACACCAGTGCATGAAGGAGTTCCTGTCCTCCAGGGTCTTCCCTATCTCCATGATCAGGCCGGAAGGGGAAGTGACCTTCTCCTTCGCGTAGACGTCAGCGAATATCTTCTGTATCTTCTCCTCGAGGAGAATGTACCTGTCATTCGGGACCAGGACGTTCCCGATCCTGTTTATCCCCTTCTTATGAAGCTCTTCATCGTTCATCACGAAATCCCCCAGCAGATAGGGCCTGTAGCTCCTTATCAGGTCGTGGTCTATCGATCCCCCGGTGGTTATGATCATGTCCACAAGTCCCTTTTCGCACATCCCCGCGAACACCGAGCGGAGCCCGGTAGCTACCATGTTTGCGGTGAAGGTAAGGATGATCATGCACTTCTCCTTTTTCATCCTCTCTATCAGCTTTACCGCCTTCGCCATGTTGGTGGCCTGGAAACCGGCGGAGCCCGTCTGGTTAACGAAATCCTCCAGCTTCATTCCTTCCCTGATATCGTAATCGCGTATCTCGTCCATAATCTCACCATGTATTTCGAAGGACAGCTTCATCCGGTCAGTGCAAGCTGTCGAATTAAATCATGATAATTGTATTTTAAGAAAGCAAATGGTCAGAACTAGGCGTTTACCCCATCCTCAGGCAGATCGCGCTTTCGTAATGCATATAGATAGTTCGGATGAAGAATTTATAAGCATAAGTAAAAGTTATAATTATATAGTGATTCTTATGGATCTGGAGAAAAGGATCGAATTGATATCGCAGGTCGGGGAGGAAGTGATAACGCATGAGGACCTGCGCTCGCTTCTCGAGACGAAAACAAAACCAATCGCTTACGACGGCTTCGAGCCTTCCGGGAGGATACACGTCGCCCAAGGGATAATGAGGGCCATAAACGTGAACAAGATGATGGATGCGGGGGTCGAGTTCAAGATGTACGCCGCGGACTGGCACGGCTGGGCCAACAACAAGCTTGGCGGGGACCTCGAAAAGATACAGATGTGCGGCGATTACCTGGTAGAGGTCTGGAAGGCGTCCGGGATGGAAGTCGGGAAGGTCAGGTTCATACGCGCTTCCGACGTCGTAGACAGCATGGAATACTGGAAAAAGGTGCTCCAGATAGCCAGGAACTCCACGGTAAAGCGGATCATCAGATGCGCCCAGATAATGGGCCGGAAGGAATCCGAGGGTCTTTCGGCTTCCCAGATACTTTACCCCTGCATGCAGGCGGCCGACATATTCGAGCTCGGCGCCGACATCACCCAGCTGGGGATGGACCAGCGGAAGGTAAACATGCTCGCCAGGGAGATCGGTCCGAAGCTCGGCTTCTGGAAGCCCGTCGTGGTCTCCCATCACATGCTAATGGGCCTGCTCCCGCCGGCTACGCAGGAGAAGGACAAGCTCGAGAGGACCATCGACCTGAAGATGTCCAAATCCAAGCCCGATTCGGCTATATTCATGACCGATTCGAAAGAGGAAGTGGAAAGGAAGATAAGCAAGGCATACTGCCCCGAGAAACAGATTCACGAGAACCCGATACTGGAGTACTGCAGGTACATAATATTCGAGAAATTCAATACATTCGAAATCGTCAGGCCGGCCAAGTTCGGCGGCAACGTCTCCTTCGCAAGTTATCAGGAACTGGAAAGCGCTTATGCGAAGGGGAATGTCCACCCGATGGACCTCAAAAAGGCGGTCGCTTCCTACATGAACAGGCTCCTCGATCCTGTCAGAAGTCATTTCAGTAAGAACAAAAAGGCGAAAGAACTGGCCGAAAGGGTCGACAAACTCGAGATAACGAGATGATTCATTCAAGTATCCAGGGAACGAAGACGCTCGCTTCCTTCACCCTGGGCTTCTTTTTGTCGAACAGAACCCAGTAAGCGGATATTATTATGTAATATCCCATGTACTTGCCGGTCTTTAGAAGGACCCTTACCTTCCTTCCGGTGTCGAACATGGACCACCCGAGCTCCTGCGGGGTGTTGTAGTCCTTCCTCTTTATGCTGATGAGGATCTCCAGCCACTTGTCCATCTTGAGATTCCTGTTGATCTTCCTCATGTCCTTCAGTTCCTCGGTGATGGATATTATGTCCCCCTGCGATAGACCGATCTTGGTATAAGGCCATGGATGGGAATGGAAGCCCCCTATTATGTCGAATTTCATCCCGTGCATCGACCTTATTACCCTCCTGAAGGCGGCCTTGTTGCCGTGCTCCACCTCGGAGGGCGTTCTCCTGTCCAGCTGGAAGGGATATACCTCCCTCACGGATATGACCTTCCTCCTCTCGCTCTCTATCTTCCTGGTCACGTTCTTCCCTATCAGCGCGCCGTTGGTCTCCCTGTTGTAGACCTCTATTGCGCTCGCTATAAGGGACTTGAAGCATCGGTGTCCGATGAACACGTTCCTGGGGTGTTCCTCCTTTTCCATAATATACAATTGTACCGGTCCGATAAAAAACTTCCCACTGCGGAAAAAAATGGGGAATAAAGATATAAAGATTCGTCACCAATTCCTTACTAGGTTTAGATGTCACCGACATTTTGTCACAGAAATCTGAAGATGGATAAGCCTTGTACAGGCTCATTTCTCTCCATCCTCGTTGTCCCGACATATTGGTGATATCGGACCTGTTTCGTTCTGATCGTTTCCGGGTGTCTCGGAATGGGTTCGCTTGCAGTTTCTCTGGTGAAAGAAGAATACGGTTTTGACGACCCAGATTTCATACTTCTTACGAAAAAGCTCGCAGAAAAATCGCTGAAGACGAAGCAGAAGGAGATACTTTACTACATATCCCTGGACGAGAACAGGCTCAAGACTTCCACGCGTCTGGTCCTGGAACTGTCCATGGTTCTGCGCTGCTCCCAGTCTGCCCTGTGGAACAACTTCAACTGTCTTAAGGACCTCGGGCTGATCCACATAAACAACGGCAGGCCGGTGAAGATAACGGACACGGGAAGGTTCGTCCTGGACCTGATCGGATGCAGGTGATGTCATGGAGGACATAGACAGCCAGTCCAGGGCGTATGTGAACAAGCAGACCGTCTGCGAGGTCAGCAAGAAGATAGTCAGGCAGGACGAGTGCCTTATCAAGAACGGGTGCAAGTGCCCTTGGTACGGGTTATGCTGGGCGCACATGTAGCGAAACGAGTGATTCAAATGACTGAAAAAAGATCATTGCTGATTGAAGAGGGGAATCTCTGCAGACTCCCCTCCGTTCACGTGCGGATCGATACGGGCAAGACCTGCGTTTCTCATATTCTCTGGCTCAGTTGAAACTGCCTTTCTGGTGAGATTATCTTATTTTCCAGTTTTGGCTTTATTTTCCGAAAACGAGGAGGTGAAGGAATGAAGAAACTAGTGACTGACGTCAAGATAAGGTCAGCGGGATGGGGCGGCGACATAGCAATCCTGGAAACATTCGATGGTATGCATTACCAGGTAGGACAGACTATCCAGACCAGCCAGATACACGACTACATGGGAGGGATAGAGAACTCGCAAAAAGGCGGTAAGACGTTCGTTTACGTCAAATGAAAACAACGGGAGACGACTTGCATGATTCGGATAAAGTCGTCATTCGAATGTCGGAAAGTATTAAATGATGGAGGTAAATAATTAAACATGCCACTGGAAATCAACCCATGGGGATCGAACGACGTGAAGGATTACGAAAAGCTCTCGAAAGAGTTCGGAATCCAGCCTTTCGAACCCCTGCTGAAGAGAATAAAGGAGCCTCACCTACTCATGAGAAGAGGTCTCATATTCGGCCACAGGGACTTCGACAAGATACTCGATTCGGTGAAAAAAGGTGAAAGTTACGCCATGCTTACCGGCCTGATGCCCTCCGGGAAGTTCCATCTGGGGCACAGGATACTCGCCGAGCAGATGATATACCACCAGCAGGTCCTCGGAGGGAAGGTTTTCATCTGCGTTGCCGACATCGAGGCCTACAACATGCGGATGAACGACATGGGAAAGCTCCGCGACATCGCGATAAACGAGTATCTCCTGAATTACATAGCCTTAGGGCTGAAGCCGGAGAAATGCGAGTTCTACTTCCAGAGCGACCGCTCGAAGGACGCTAAAAAGTCGAACGCTTTCTATCGCCTGGTCGGGATGGCCGCGAGGAAGACGACCTTCAACGAGATGAAGGCGATATACGGCGACATCTCGCCGGGAAAGGTGATGTCGGTGATGACCCAGGTGGCCGACATACTCCATCCGATGCTCCCGGAATTCGGCGGTTTCAGGCACGTAGTCGTTCCGGTCGGGGTGGACCAGGACCCGCACATGAGGCTGACCAGGGACATCGCCTCGAGATTCGATAAGGAATACGGCTTCCCCTCGCTTCCTTCATCCACATACCACAGGTTCATAAAGGGTCTCAAAGGCGGGAAGATGTCAAGCTCCGATCCGCTGTCCTACATCGCTTTAACGGACGACCCGAAGACCATAAAGGGCAAGATCATGAAATACGCCTTCTCAGGCGGACGTGAAACGATAGAAGAGCACAGGAAGAAGGGAGGAGTCCCTGAAGTGGACGTCTCTTACCAGTATCTTTATTCCCAGTTCGAGCCTGACGACAAGAAGATACGAAGGATATACGAGGACTACAAGTCAGGAAAGATGCTCACGGGCGAACTGAAGCAGATTCTCGTGGAAAAGCTCCGTAAGTTCCTCGAAGAGCACCAGAAGAGGAGAGAGCTCGCCAAAAAGCAGATAGACAAATTCATCTAATTCTTCAGGTAATGGCCGAACAGGTTTATGTAATCCTGGATGTGTCTGGTGATCAAGAAATTCTTTCTGACGTGTTCCTTCCCCTGCTTACCCATCCTTTCCCTCAGTTTCCTGTCCTCTATCAGCTTTATGCACGCCTTTATGCCTTCCTTCTTGGAGCCGATCAGGAATCCGGTCTTTCCGTTCCTGACCTGTAACGGAATGCCGCCGACCCTCCTTGCAACAACCGGCGTCTCCTTCCACAGGGCCTCCGCAACCACGAGACCGAAACCCTCCTTTTTGGAATTCTGTATGACAACGGATGATTTCCTCTGGAGGGCGTTCACCAGGAGATCGGATTTTATCGTGAGCGCCTTGATATCCCCGCCGTTCTTCTCTATGGCTTTCATTATCCTGTGGTATATCATCGGCCCTTCCGGGTCGTCGGCCGCCATGTCGCCAAGCAGGACGAGCTGGCAGTCCACCTTCTTCCTGACCTGGTTGAATATCTTCAGAACCCCTTCCGGGTCCTTCCACTTGTCGAACCTGGATATCTGGCACAGTATCGGCTTGTCCGTGTCTATCCCGTTCAGAGACAGTATCCTCTTGTACCTCGTTTCCGACAGTATCCTGTTTTTTGGGGAAAGCGGATCGATGCTGGGACGGATTATGAACTGCGGTATGCCGATCTTTTTTTTATACTTGTTCATCGAGATTATCATGCCGTCATACATTTTCAGGTAACCCTTCACGAATCTCCACATGGGTCCGTATGGCCTGGATATGTCGATATGGCACCTCCATATCCATGGCTGGGACTTTTCGTAATGCTTTATCAGGGCCAGAGGCTGCGGGTCATGTATAATTACCATGTCGTGGTCGAAGTGGTTCATTATGGCGTTCCTTTCCGTTTCCTCCTCGTATATCCTTATCCTCTTCCTGGTAGGCCTGAATTTCTCCCCCTGGAGGGAATTGTGGAACTTCTTGGTAAGGTTGAAGAACGTCAGGGAACCCTTCATTATCCTCCAGCCGCTCTCTATTTTAAGCTCGTCGAAAAGTATGACAAGGCGGTTGAGGATCTCGGCGACACCGCCGCCGGTGTAGACTGAATTCACGTGGACGACGTGCTTCCCAGCCAGGGGTTCCGCCGTTTCCCTGATCTTCTCCACAACATCGTTCCCCACGATCCGCCTGTAATCGTTAAGCCTTATCATCTCATCACGTACAAGAATCCATTGCTTTATAATTGGCCCCTTTTCATTGAAAAGTGTTAAATTAAATTTAATAATAAAAGAAGGATATTATACCATAACGGCGCATGATGACCTGAACCAAAAGCAAAAGTCATCTTTCGTAATTCGCGGGGGTACCCAAGTCTGGTCAATCGCATGATCACTACTAACGAACATACAAGTGATCTTGGGCCATAGGGGCAGGACTTAAGTGAAGGAACTTAAGTGATGAGCTTTACGCTATGACTTCAATGCCTTTCAGGTTATCCTGTAGCTTAGTGCTTTCCAGGGTTCGAATCCCTGCCCCCGCATATGGCTGGCATGAAGGATCTCGGTAAACTTCTCAAAACAATGAAGCCAGCCGTCGTCCCGGGCGAATACGTGTTCTGCTCCCTTTCCAACGAGGAATTCCCGAAGCTGGACAAGGAACCCGTGCTCTTTTTCAGGGAAAGGGAAGGCATAACGGTCATAATCAGTAAGGAAGAAGCGGAATCCAAATCACTGGAATATTCCGGTGTATGGGGAATGATCACCCTCTCGGTCCATTCCGACCTCCATGCGGTAGGCTTCCTGGCAGAAATAAGCAGGCACCTCGCTGAAGCTGGAATAAGCCTCAATGTGGTCTCCGGTTATTACCACGACCACCTTTTCGTGCCTTACGGGAAAACAGGCAAAGCCATGGATATACTGGAAAGCCTCTCGGGGTCCCGATGATTTTTCAAATATATTAGTTTCCTTAAATAATTATATACAGCATATAAAAATAGGGTGATCTCTAAATGGCGGTATTCGGCAAAAGCGACGCACAGGGTTCCCAGAGAATCGTATCCGAGATGATCAACAAGATAAACGACAACATCCGGAGGCTCAGGGTGGTCGAGCAGAGGATAAGTTCTCTCGACATAAGGACCAATTCCATGGAGCAGAGCATACTCTCCCAGAACAAGAACATGCAGAAGATGTTCAAGGAAAGGGACGTCAAGATAACCGCCATGGAGGACAGGCTGTTCAAGATGGAGACCATGATGAAGGAGATGGTGAAGCAGATGAAGATGATGGCCACCAAATCCAACATAGACGAGCTCAAGACCATGGTCGAGATATTCAACCCGATAAGATCCAGCTTCACCACGAAACAGGACGTCGAGAACATGATCACGGAAAAGCTGTCGGGTACCGGGAAAACGTGATATTGCGTGCGGACAAATCTTTTAAAGGGGGAAAGACAAAAATCTATTATAAAAACGTCTGATTGATTATGAACCTTAGTCTTTTTGGTAAGAAGAAAAAGAAACAGATGCCACCGCCCGGAATGGGCAGGCCTGCCGGACAGATGCCGGGCCGCGCCCCTCCGACTCACGAGGTGCAGGCTCTTTCTTCGAGAGGGGTTTCAGAACCGGACATAATCCGTACGCTCCGCAACGAGGGGTACAACACGATGGAGATAGACCAGGCAATGAAGGAGGCCCTGCGTTCCAAGGTCTCCGGGCCTGAACAGGGCATGATGCAGCCGATGAGGAGGCCTATGCCTCCGCCGAGGGAACCGGATCTTTCATACGGGCCCCCGGAAGAGATGGGAGAAAGGGAGAACCTCCCCGGGCCGATGGGGCCGCCGAGATTCCCTCCGCAGGAATTTGAAAACGACATGGGCATGGGACCCGGTGCCGACATGATGGGTTCCGACTTCGACAGGCCTTCGCCTCTCCCGTATGAGAACGAGGAACCTCTTGACCTGATAGAGGAGCCGAGGAGGAGGCCTGAAAGGGGTAAGCCTACCAGGGGCCATTCCGACAGGAAGGAGATAGAAGAGCTTGTCGAGGTGGTGGTGGACGAGAAGCTCAGGGAGCTCCAGCACAAGTTCAATTCCATAAACCACCAGTTCACCCAGATGAGCAGCAAGATAGACGTGATAAGCTCGGACATGCACAACATAAAGGAAGAGAAGAAGGGCGAGCTGAAGGACATAGAGGATAAGATCGATACCTACAAGCAGACCATTTCCGGGCTTTCCGGTAGGATAGAGAGCATGGAAAGGGCTTTGAAGGACTCTCTCACGCCCATGATGGAATCCATGAGATCGCTTTCCGAGACTATCCAGATGATGCGGGAGAAGGGATAGGTTATTTTTAATCCGCGTCAATTATGATTATGGAGACTTCTGAAGTGGTCACGTGCTTCCTGGAGCACAGGGGAAAGATACTCGTTCTCAGGAGGGAGATGGTAAGCACCTACAAGGGAATGTGGGCCGCGGTTTCGGGTTACATCGAGGAAGGGGAAACCCCGGGGCAGACCGCCCTGAAGGAGATAAGGGAGGAGACCGGATTAAAAGAAAAGGACGTCACCCTCCTGAAGGAGGGGAAGACCTTCTCGGTCTCCGACAAGTCCATAGGCAAGGAATGGATCATCCACCCCTTCCTGTTCCGTTCGAGGAAGGATAAAATAAGGCTGGACAAGGAGCACAAGAAATACGAGTGGATTGATCCTGACGAGCTCCAGAAATACGATACAGTGCCGGAGCTGGTCAGGTCTTACGAGATGGTCAAATAGGCTTAAATTTTTTCGAAATATTGGTTTCTTATGAAAAAGAAGTATGATTTCGAGGCACTACACCATGAATACCAGGTGCTTGGCATAGAAAAGATGATCTTTCAGGAGGAATACGAAAGGGTGGTTGAAATGCTGAAAATTGTCAGCGAAAGGGACAAGAGAATAACAATGACACTGGGCGCGCTTGCCCAGATATCCGCCGTCAGGATAGGAATGGAATATGGTGAATCAAGTATTTTTGCAGACCGGGAAGAATTCGAAATGGCAAAGGGAGGAATGGGCGACTGTTCCCCCGATGTGGCATTCCTGGAAGACGAGAAAGGAATAATCCAGAACACCGGCGATCTGATCGATTTCATACCGGCGGACAATCCTGTCTTAAAATATGCCGAAACACTGCTCGAATGACCCTATTTGTTCTTCAGAAGAAGCTTCACCCTGTTCGTCCTGCCGAGATGCTCTATCTCGACTACCCCCCGTTCCTTCAGGTTCTTCATGATCCTGGAGACCTTCGCCTTCGAGAAGTCCGTCTCGCGGACGACGACCTTCTGGTTGACCGCCCCGTTCTTGTCCATCAGTATGTCCACCACCCTCTTCTCGTCGCCCTTCAGGATGGGCATTATCACCCTGACCGACGCCTTCCTCGTGGACTTCATGTAGAACACGCCAAGCGATACTATTATTATCACGGCCAGAACTACCATCGCGGCTATATTATACACGGATGCGAAGCTCAGCGGTTTCTGGTATGATATGGAAAAGTGGAGGTCGTCCCCGGATATCACGTTCTCCTTCTCCCAGAGTATTATGATCCTCTTCCCGTCGGTTATCGTCTTCCCGTACTTGGGGGAAAAGGACCCCTCGAGGTCATTCAGTGAGGCGGTCTGGGGAAGGTAGACCGAATTGGAGAACCTCCTGACGAAATAATCCATCGGGTAGTTGACATTGAACTCGTATCCGTTATCTCCCACCTCCACCTCGTTCTCGCTGCCGAACTCGAATGTGAACTGGCTCTTCTTTTCCTCGTCCGGGGTGATCTTGCATTCTATCGCGGAACGGTCGGACTGGGATATGCCGCAAAGTACTGACTTATGGTTCGATTCGAAGGTCAGTCTCGTGATCTCGCTGCCGTACGTATAGACGAAGTCGGTGACCGACTCGTTGAAGATCAGGATGACCGTGTTCTCGATGTTGTTGTCCTCCAGAACCCGGCTCTCTATGCCGTAATATTCCAGCTCCAGCCCGGACACCATACCGGGCAGCAGTAATGCCAAAACAGCTGCAAAAACCACGACCCTGACAACAGACATAATAAAGAATTGATGACCGTATTTAAATAAAAATGAGACTGTTTCATTCGAAAGTGAAACAATCGGAAACGGAATGAAACAGTTGCATACTGGTTTTCTGGGAAATGGTGCGCTTAAAAAAATAATCGTCAAAATTATCTAATCGGAATAAAGGTGTGGAAATGTTTGACGATGATTTTGGGTACCGAGAAAGCAGATTCCCTTTCAGTGAAGGGCATGAATTCACGATGGAATTCGTCGGAAATGCGATCGGTAGTGAACACAAGGAACAGCCATTCGGATGGTGCCAAAAAGTAAGGATGATAGTGGACGACCGCTGGAAGGATGATGCGATAAACGTCTATCCGGGTGAGATTGCGACTGTGAGAGTTACCGGCCTCGATCACAACCATGCCCATGTCAGCGTGCTTGAAAATCACGGCCCTTTTCTAGATAAATTTACAGACACTAACAGGACTGTCAAGATAACCGGAATGAGCAATGTAGATGCGAGGGATGCAGTCAGCGATCCGAGATACAAAAAAGGAGGCATAGTCGGCGTGCCCGTTGTTATCGAAAAATGCAAATATTTTAAACCTTCATGGGAAGATATGGAACCCTCTTTCAGGGAGGCGGACGTTGTGATTCAGAGATACACGAAAGGCAAGCACGGATACATAATGTTCTCCAAGCCGGCAAGTTACGAGGAGGACCTGCCAAGGAAGCCAAAAGAAGACATATTCTTCTCTACATTTTACAGCTTTTTTGGCGGTCTGGATTTCGACAGGCTTCATGAAAAAATAACCGGGGTTCCGAAAAGAAATCCTCCCGGCATAGTATTATTCATCGATCCAGAAGGGGACAAGAAGATACTTTTCAGGACTTCGGAGCAGGACCTGTCGGATTATGACATGGGGAACGCGATCCTTTATTTCATGGACAGGCTGAGGGACGATACCTTCCCGCTGGCTCTTATGGGCTACAGGTCTGAAGACGAATTCCAGGAAGCTGCCAGAGAATACGGTAAAAACCCCATAAGGCTGCTTACAAGATAATTTTTCAACCATAAACAAAGAAAACGAATGAATTAAAGTAAATTAGATAAACATTACAAGCTTCTCGACATCGCCACGTTCTCGCACGACTGCACCTCAGGAATGTCGTTCAGCTCCTTTTCGAGCTTGTCGAGAACGCCCTCTCCGTCCGGGATTATCTTGGTGAACTTGAACGCCATCAGACCGAACGCTACCGGCTCCTCTTCGAGCCTGTTCGGCTTAAGAGCTTCCAGCTTCTCACGAAGGGACGAGAACTGGTCCATGTTCTCCGGTATTATCTTGTATACCAATATGACTTCTCCCATGTCATCGCCTCATGGCCCGATGAAGCCGCAGGACTTGCATTTGTACGTGTTGACCATCTTCCTGCACTTCTCGCACCTTACAATGTTCTCCTTCCCGCAGGAAGGGCACGGGAACTCGACCCAGTTCTGGCTGGAACCGATGTTCACTCCGCAGCTTGAGCATTTCATATTATATCACCGATACTCCATTTTCGAAAGACGGATTGTTACATTCAGCATGTGCCGTCATGCCAATTATCAATATTATTAATAACAGGTATTTAAATGTGACTGGAATACTCCCGGCTTTGGTAATGTTTATAATGAGTCCTGTCAATCTTAAACCATGGTTGTATCCATTGACAATAAAACTAAAAAGAAGATCCTTAAATTCCAGCAGAACGAGATAAACGAGCATCACATATACGAGAAGCTTTCCGCTTCGTTAAGGGACGAGCACAACAGGAACATCCTGAAGCATATCTCCGCTGACGAGCTCAGGCACTACAACATATGGAAGAAATACACAGGGAAAGACCTTAACCCTTCAGGACTGATCGTCTGGAAATACTGCCTGATATCGAGACTGCTGGGCATGACCTTCGGGCTCAAGCTGATGGAGAACGGGGAGGAGGAGGCGCAGGAATCTTACGACAAGATATCCGAAAAGGTGCCCGAAGCGGCCAGGATAAAGGCCGAGGAGGACGGGCACGAGAAAAAGCTCCTGGACATGATAAACGAGGAGAAGCTCAAATACGTAGGATCCATCGTCCTCGGGCTCAACGACGCCCTCGTCGAGCTGACGGGAGCGCTTGCCGGGTTCACATTCGCCTTCCAGAATTCCGGCATAATCGCCCTCGCCGGCCTCATAACCGGGGTGGCAGCTTCCCTTTCCATGGGGGCATCGGAATACCTCTCCACCAAGTCGGAAGGCAGCGAAAACGAGGAGAAAAGCCCGGCGAAGGCATCCTTCTACACCTCTCTCGCCTACATATTCACCGTGGTTTTCCTCATACTGCCCTTCTTCATTCTGACGAACGTCTACGTGGCCCTCGGAACGACCCTTGCAAACGCCATAATAGTGATATTCATTTTCACCTTCTACATCTCAGTGGCCAAGGACCTGAATTTCAGGAGAAGGTTCGCCGAGATGGCGCTAATCAGCATAGGCGTCGCAGCCCTCACCTTCGCCATAGGATTCCTGATAAGGGTGTTCTTCGGCATAGAGATATGAGAATGCCCAGGAAACCGGTTTCAGGTATAAAAAACTTACACAGAAGATTAAACCGATAAACATGAAATTCAGGTATTCCGGGGAAACCGATGGAATAAACGTAAGTCTGGTTATTAATCTGGCATTATCCGGTTATGGCGCTGATCCGGTTCCAGGTAAAGGAAACGTATATGAAGTTGAAAAAATTACCGGGAAATCAGATTCTGGTGATATTGAGTTTCTGAGGAAATCCGGCCTCACTCCAGTCGAGTTGAAAGAATAAACAAAATACCCTGATTTTTATAAATCACCAAACCAAAAAATTACTGTTATGAATGCGAACGCGTGCTTCGGGGTGATTTTGGCTCTTCTCGCGGCTTCACTGATTTTAGCCCCACCGGTCCTCGCGAAGGAAACGGTTAACATAAACTTCCTGGCCATAGAATCCGACGCCGATTACTACATCGTGACCGCTGGGCCGACCGTACTCTCATTCGAAATCGACGGGACCAAAGCGAAGGTCGTCAAGATGGAAGACTCGGGAGGGGAAATATATTCAAGATACTACACAGAGAAGCTCCAGGGCTCCTCTCTTACTATATCCCACGGGGAAACCAACGATTCCGTCTTCACCCCGTTGACAATCAACATAAACGAGAACCTGTACAAGGGAGACTGTGCTGATACGGACGGGATAAACTTCTACGAAAAGGGTTCCGTCACAAGCGACGGAACAACGAATGAGGACGAGTGCGATTCCCAGTGGAACGTAAAAGAATACAACTGCTTCGGGGATCCAATCATATTCGAATGCCCTAACGGCTGCATGCACGGCACCTGCCTGGTGGGGACGGACGCATGCGAGGACTCCGACCACGGGAAGGAGTATTATTTCAAAGGCACGCTCACCAGCGGACCCACAAACGTGGTCAGCGACTACTGCGACGAGGACGGCGACCTTATCGAGCACTACTGCTTCAAGCTCGCGGGACACGCCTTCGAAGCGTACGAATGCCCGAACGGGTGCGAGGACGGGAAATGCGTGAAAAGCGGATGCACCGACTCCGACGGGGGGAAGGATTATTTCACGAAAGGGACGGTCACCAACGGCATCACGGTCCTGACCGACTACTGCATGACAAAATACGATCTCAAGGAATACTCGTGCATGACCGCCAGCAGCCACAAGTCCGTCGTATATACGTGCCCGAAGGGATGCCTGGAAGGGGCGTGCAAGACCGGCGAAGCGCCACCACCAGAACCAACGCCGGAACCTAATATAACCTGCGTTGATTCAGACCAGGGAAAAAACTTCCAGACCAGGGGAACGGTGACCATAGGAAACTCCACCTACGAGGACATATGCGAAAATAACGTTCTGAAAGAATACGAATGCAAAAACAGCACTACCAAGTCAACCTCTTTATACCAGTGCCCCTACGGCTGCGAGCAGGGGAGATGCAAGGACAAACCAGCGGAGCCGCCCGCGAATGAAACAGATGACCAGACGGATGATACGCCAGGCGATGAGACACCTGAACCGGCACCGGCCCCCCAGAAGAACTTCATCGAGCTGTTTTTTGAATGGCTGGCCAGTTTGTTCGGCTGTTGATACGGCACAACCATACAAATTTAAACCCAGTAACGAATTCTGAAACAAATGATTTTTTCGGGGTTAAAATGTCCAGAAATTTCGGCGTTTGCATAAGATGCGGCAAAACTTTTTATGAGTGAATTGGCAGTATGAAAGAAAAACATTTAAATATAACTGATTTATATAAAAGTCATATGACACCAATAAAAATCAATTACTCTTATGAAGTCCTGTTGTTCTTGTTAAAAAAGGACATGCATGGAAGAGAGCTCGCAAAAGAACTGAAAACTTCGCTTACAAGGGTGCAGTCAGTATTAACGGAGCTTAGAAGCATAAATGTTTTAGACTATAAAATCGAGGGAAAAAATCATATTCATTTCATCAAAAAAAACCTGATATCAAAATCTTTCATCTTAAACGCAGAAAACTACAAACTAGCAAAAATACTAAACAAACATCCGGAACTTGAACCAATAGTTCAGGACATAATTAAAAAAAGCAAATGCTGTTTAATACTCTTATTCGGAAGTTATGCAAAAGGCACGGAAAAAAAAGACAGCGACATCGACATCTATATCGAAACAACCAATTCAAAAATAAAACAGGATGTTGAGAAAATCTATGACACGATAAGCGTAAAGATCGGAAATTTTAATCCGGATGATTTGTTAATGAAGGAAATCATAAAAAATCATGCAATAATCACCGGAGGGGAAGATTACTATGAAAAAATCAGTTTTTTTGAATAAACTGAAAGCCAAAGAATCTTTAAAACTTGTAGAACCCTCTGAAGAAATATCAAAATCTTATCTGATAAAAAGCGACAAATGCATTCGGGTTGCAAGACTGGCATACGAAGCTGGAATATATGAGAATGCAGTGTCTGAAGCATACTATTCAATATATGACACCGTAATGTCTTTATTTTTCAAATGCGGGATAAAATGCGAAAACCATTCGGGAGCGGTTATCCTGACAAAAGAGCTTTTCAAGCTGGAAAGCCTTTACTTGATATTTTCAGAATTTAAAAAAAACAGGATAGACAACCAGTATTATATTCCAATAATCGACACGGAACCAATAAACAAAGAAAAGTGCAGCGAGAGAATAAAAACAGCACAAAAATTTAATGCGGAATTGAGAGCTTATTCCGGAAAAATAACAAATCAGGAAATAAACGATATAAGGAAAAAATTCGAGGAGATTTAAAGCCAATTAATAATTTTCAGAGGAGTGATCAGTTTCGAGGTTAATATGCCCAAAAAATTCGGCGTTTGCATAAGATGCGGCAAAAAAATCAGGCTTGACATCAGATTTCCTTACTGCAAGAAATGTTATAACCTCTGGAGCAGGTTCGGGAACAGGAATTTCCAGGAGAAGAAATGCCATGTCTGCGGAAAGAGCTTCAAATCAACCGTAAACAGGCCCTGCTGCTATGAATGCCGCAAGAAGGGATGAAATGGTCTGATAATGAACGCAATGATTTTAAACCGGACTGAAACCAAATAATATACATGTGGAAGCTTTTCATCGTTTTTATCTTCATTCTGGTGGTTCTCGTCAGCGGGTGCGTGGGAGACCCCATGACCGGAATCATCAAGACGGGCAGGCCCGGCGAAGAGGGCGGACCCCAAATCACCACCCCCGGCACTTCGAATGATATAGCCGGCTTTTCCGACTACACGGAATTCCTCCCGGAAGAGATAGCCGACCTGCCTGAGGACTTCTATCCCGCCAACCTCACCAGGAAAGACATACTCGGCCGGCTCCCCGAAGCCGTCCAAAAAACAGGCCATATAGGGGATGACACATGGTCCGGGGTCATTCTCGTTACCGGCGACGTGGAAGCGGACAACATCATTATAGAACCAGGCACCATTATTCTCGTCGAGGCCAACAGGGACGACCAGGCCGGAGGCGAAGGAGAACCGGAAGACCCCGTCAACCCCCACGAGTTCCTGGGAGAGGACTACCAGAAAACCCACATAAACATTAGAATAAACGAGAAGCTCACCGCCAGGGGGACCCCCGGAAACCCGATAATATTCACCCCCACTTCCGAAGATCCAAGTCTGTCCGACTGGGACCACCTGGAATTCGAGAGCGGAACCCTGGAATACGCAGTGGTCGAGAACCTCTGGGGCATAAGCCTCCGCTCTTCCGAAACAACGATAAAACACTGCATAATAAGGAACCTCCTCCAGCAGGGAGTCATGTTCGGCAACTGGCCTGAAGCCGGAATATACGGTGAACCGGTCTCCCCGAACATAACCTATAATTTCATATACGACTTCGGCCACATGGGAATCCAGTCATTCTTCTCCGACCCGTACATCGCCCACAACATATTCATCCAGAAGCGTACCGAAGACCCAGAAACAATCGAATACCTGGGGAAGGGGGAGAACGGCGGCCTGGACATCCACGGTGGAAACGGGACCATAGAATACAACTTCTTCTCCTGCGGATCGCTTTCCCCAGCGGAAACACAAAACCTCGGCTGCCCGGGAATATGCATAACAGAGGCATCCTACCCGAAAATTAGCCACAACACAATCACGGGCAGCAAGTGGGGGATCGAGCTCCAGGGAGGCCTTCCGGAAGTGAACGGCAACAACATCTTCGGCAACGAGCAGGGCCACATGGTGGTCAGGACAATATACGCAGAACCCGGCAAGACCGACCAGGCAATGGCCTATGACCAGCCGCTTGACCTCACGAACAACTGGTGGGGCACAACCGACACCAATCAAATCACGAGCAGGATGGACATCGGATGGAGCATCCGGAAGGATATCGATCCCATCGCCCAGAACCAGATCGAGGATGCCCATCCGGATTGGGAAGAATTCGGGTGGATGTGGAGGTAAGGATTTTAAACTTGTTGTGAAGAATGAACTATGGACCATGAGACAAACATTCATGCGATAAAAGAAAAAATCAAAGAATTCTGCGAGGAAAGGGATTGGGACCAGTTCCATGGTGCAAAGGAACTTGCCGTAGCACTGATAATAGAGGCAGCCGAACTGCTTGAACATTTCCGGTGGAAATCCGATAAAGAGGTTGAAGAGCTTTTCTCTGATCCGGGAAGGAAGGAAAAAATAAAAGAAGAAATGGCAGATGTTTTGTATTTTTTAGTCAGGCTTGCCCAGAGATACGAAATCGATCTTTCAGAAGCCCTGGAAAATAAAATGAAAATAAACGAGGAAAAATACCCCGTTGAAAAATCAAAAGGAAGCAACAAAAAATACAACGAGTTGTAATTATGAGACTATATTCCGGAACCGTGAACGAGTTCATAGAAGATGCTTTTCATAACAAATTAAGCAGTATACTAACCGAGAAATTTGAAATTTATTATGGAAGAAGGGTTAACCCGAGGGAAGTGGTCTCCTGGAACAACTCTCTCCAATTTCTCAAGAACGTTGTGGAAAGATATGCGAACAAAGATAACATGATAGTTCTTGAGTCCGAGCTCCCATACTGCGGAGAAAGGATTGACGCTATTCTTTTCGGAGAAGATGATGATAATAAGGAAAACATAGTAATCATTGAACTGAAACAGTGGGAAAATGTTGAAAGCTGCGAAATAGAAGACAATGTAATAACCTATGTAGGAGGAGCAAAGAGAATGGTTCCCCACCCATCAGTTCAGGTGAAGGGATATCACTATTATCTGACAGATTTTGTTGACATTTTCCATGAAGAGAAAGTTGGACTTTCTTCGTGCGTTTACTGTCACAATTACTCTAAAAACAGGAACGCAGTGCTGTTCCGGCCTGAATTTGAAGAGGAACTTAAGAATTTCCCTGTTTTTACGAGGGAAGACTTCGAAAAGCTCGGTGAATACATAAAGAAAAAAATAGGGAAAGGTAAGGGAATTGAGCTTTTCAACCGTTTTCTCAGTAGCAACATAAAGCCTTCGAAAAAGCTGGTGGATTACACCTCAGAAATGATTAAGGGTCAGAGGATATTCAACCTGATAGATGACCAGATAGCAGCAAACAACACTATCATAGACAGGGCAAAAAAATGCGCCAAGCTTAAGAATAAATCCGTCATAATAATCAGGGGAGGTCCGGGAACAGGGAAATCCGTCATAGCTCTGAACGCCCTGGCCGAACTCCTTTCAAAAGGTCATACCGTTTATCATGCAACCGGTTCTGCGGCTTTCACTCAGACTCTTAGGAAGATTGTCGGGTTCCGGGCTTCAAAACTCTTCAAATATTTCAATAATTTCGGAGACAAAAAGGAAAACGAGATCGATATACTTATATGCGATGAGGCGCACAGAATAAGGAGGAACAGCAATCTCAGGTATACTCCTTCTCACCTCAGAACCGACACACCTCAGGTAGAAGAACTTATTAATTCATCCAAGGTTTCCGTCTTCTTTCTTGATGAGTACCAGATCGTAAGACCTACCGAAATAGGCGGAGTGGAACTTATAAGGAAAACTGCGGAAAAATTCGGGGCGGACATTTACGGATTCGAACTGAAGACCCAGTTCAGGTGCAACGGTTCTGATGGATATCTGAACTGGGTGGATAACCTTCTCGGTGTGAGAGAAACGAAAAATACTTTCCTAACCCAAAAAGAGAAGATGGAAATAAAGATATTTGACAGCCCCCATAAGCTTTACGAAGCCATAAAGAAGAAGAACGAGAAAAAGCCTAACTCCGCAAGAATGGTAGCAGGCTTCTGCTGGCCCTGGAGCAACCCCAGACCAGATGGGACCCTTGAAAACGATGTTGTGATAGGTGACTTCAGAATGCCGTGGGAAGGAAAAACGGGTTACAAGCTCGCCCCAAATATACCCCCTGCTCCCCTCTGGGCATACGAAATTAACGGAGTAAACCAGATAGGATGCATATACACCATACAGGGATTTGAGTTCGATTACGTCGGAGTGATCTTCGCCGAAGACCTTTCATATGACCCCGGAAAGAAGGAATGGGTCTGCCACCCCGAAAATTCATCCGATCCTGCCCTACGCATAAATAAGGAAAACTTCATGGATTATGTTAGGAACGTCTACAGGGTACTATTGACGAGGGGAATGAAGGGATGTTACATTTATTTCATGAACAAGGACACAGAGAACTTCTTCAGATCCAGGATTAAAGAGACAGAGTGATATGTGAAATAAGCCAGAATATTAATTTAAAACCAACAACGAATTCTCAAACATGAGATTAGAAACTCATATTGCTTTTGGGTTATTGTTTGGAGCGTTTTTTTTACTATTTTTTTAACGTGGGTTTCGATTTCATAATAATAACCGGATTTTCTGCTTTTCTTCCGGACATTGACTGGTCAATGCAATTTAAATGGAGTATGGGTAATAGACACAGAACATTTGCACATAATATCTGGTTCATGTTTTTGGTTTCGTTAATTTCATTTGTGATAGTACAAAATGTTTTCTTTTCTTTTGGTGTGATAATTGGAATACTCAGTCACCTAATTGCGGATTCTTTAACTGTGACAGGTATTAGTTGGTTGTATCCGTATGGATATGAGAAAAAATTTTATTTCAAGGGTCCTTTAAACATGAGTAACGAAAGCGAGAGAAATACTGAGAAAAAAATTACAATCGAGTTGGTGTCAATTAGTGGTTTTCTTTTCTTGTTTAAGAGCGTTTCGGTTAACATCTTTTCTTTGGAAGGTGTGATTACAATTTTAATACTAATTTTTGTTGGGTATATGTTGTTTAAAAATTTTGACAAAATAATAAAGAAAATTATCAGAAATTTTAATATTTAATATCATCCGCCAAAAACCCTCTTTAACTCCCTGATGTTTTTCTCTTATCTTATGAAATCGCTTTTTCTAAGTTGCACGTGTTCTGAAACGCAGTTTATCAGCTGGTTGGAAGTGGAAAAATTTGAATCCCTGAGTTTATCGAAATAAATGTAAAGCAGTGTTTTTACACCCAGATCCTCCAGGTTTCTTATAACTGGTACAAAATCACTGTCACATGCGATGAGTATTATTTTACTGACATCCTTCTGCCTTATGGGAACGTTCATCAGGTCCATCGTCAGTAATGTGTCAACTCCCTTTTGATGGTAAGTGGCTTTCCCGCCTTCCACGATTTTTTGACACCTTCCTTCCCTGATTGTTATTATCTCGTTCCCGGAGAGTTTTCCGATGAAATAATCATAGTTTTCTCTCCTGTGCCTTTCATCATCGTTCGGTTTTGATGACTGGAATGGGGGAGCCGTGTAATAATATACGTGCTTCAGTTCGAGATTTTGTTTCCCTGCAAGTCTTTTTGAAAGTTTGATTATGTCAAATTTTAGGTATTTTCCCCTTCCGAAATACTTTGACAGCTTTGAAAGGAATCCGGCGTCTATGAATACCAGTGTCTTTTTCATGTGAAAACTCCTTTAATGAAGCCAGAATAAGAAAAACAATCATCCGGTAACCCGTGAGGATTACCGGGGCTCATTTTATTAATATTAACATCGCTGTCTTTATAAATATTCATTTCGATTTTTTTCTGACAAAAAGCAGACCACACCACCGGTAAGCTGTTCATTTTGTTCATAAGTGATATTTCAGACCCGGGAATAAATTGTTATGTTTAAACACGAGAAAAATCAAAAAATAGTGGTGGTAACCCCCTTCCACTCCTCCCGACTAAATGAGGAAGTTCTGGCCGGTTTCGGCCAGTTCGCAGCCCGTTATGTTGCCTACCAGGCTTCTTTCGCTTATCATTCCTTTTTCTCTCAATATGCCGTATATTCCAAGCTCTTTGAATCTTTTTACGTGCGACCTGGCGTCTCCCTCGGGATGCCGTCTCCCCCCGAGCGATTTTGCCACGAAATTGCATAGCTGTGTTTCCGTTGGATAAATAACGTCCTTTAATATCGTGCGATTTTTCAGCTGCCTCAGGGATTCGGCCACGTAAGGTACGGTTTCTTTGTTGCCGATTTCAGTGAACAGTGATTTTTCCATATCATCGAAATAACACGAGGGGTCAGGCACCATATCCCACCAGAATTTGTAATCGCCTTTCCTTATCCTTTCCAGCATCTCCTTGTTCTGCCTGAAAACGGGGAAATTTTCAAATGAATTCACTCCAATAAAAACAAGGGGATTCCCGTCTCCTTCCTCAGGAAGCTCTTTGATTAATCCCTGGTATTTAACGTACCTGTCACGCCTGAGTTTTTTGATGGTGTCTATCGGGGGAGCGTAAAATATCTGTTCTCCCATGTATTCGGAAATCATTTCGAAACCAATCGGATCGTCGTCATCCCCAACCACCCCGTGCAGCGCGAGGTCAGGAACGACAAGAAACCTCACGAATTTCTCCGAACCCCTTTTTGTCCCGGGCGGAGCGAGAAGATATGAAAAATATGCCGTGTTTTCCGGGCTTGTCGGCTTGTTTATCACGCAGGGAACATAAAAAATATCTTTAACTACCTGCCTGGGTTTTAAAACCCCGTCGAAATAAGGCTCCAGTTTGGGAATCCGCCGGATATAGATTTTCGTGGAAAGGTCCAGGCTGTTGCAGTCCAAACTTCTTTCGATCCGGCGGTATGGCTTGTTTGATACCGATATTGAACCCCTCTGGATTATGTTTTTCCGCATAA
Organism: Candidatus Aenigmatarchaeota archaeon; assembly: GCA_016932215.1. Lineage (GTDB taxonomy): Archaea > Aenigmatarchaeota > Aenigmatarchaeia > QMZP01 > QMZT01 > JAFGDH01. The sequence goes on from JAFGDH010000016.1 coordinate 64,535, forward strand.
CAAATCCAGTGTGTTAAATTTAATAAATGATAATTGTCCCACCAAAAACCCTCCCGATCTCCCGAAAATAATCTTTATAAACCCTTAATTTATTTATTACTTATAGGTAAATAAAATACTATAATATTGATGGTGGTGATGCTATGGTAAACTATGAATTAATGAAAATGCATGCATGCGAACACGCGGGCGGGTCGGAGACAGTCGATCACGAAGGCATCGGGAAGCTCATGGTAGCATACAGCTTTGCCAGGGACGACCCGAAGTTAAAGCTGAAGAATGTTCCTTTTGGATTGGTCACGGTGCCGGTCATGATGGAGACGCCGGAAAAACTCCATACAGGAGAGATAAGCGTCACTAAGGCGATGGCAGACCGGAAATATTTTTTTCATCCGGAACGCAGCAGTTCCATAGGCGATGGCAGGGGACGGGAATGGCCCGTTCTCATGATGAGGTACGGTGGCAAGGAGCCGTTCTATGCCCCTGTTGAAACCGTAAGAAACGTGGCGCTTTTCGGAGATTCCATGGAACCATCGTATTCCGATCACGACAACGCGATATTTTTCCACAAAGACATGAAGGGATTCACCAAGTTCGTCGGAAGCCTTTCGCTGGCTCTGAAGGATCCTGAAATAAGGGGAAGAATGAGCGATGCCGAAGTCACGAACCTCGCCACACAATTCTATACCGCTTCAAGGTACTTCAGGGAAAACGATGCTCCGGTAAGGGCGAGATTGTCTGAAAACTTCGCGAACAGCCTGCTCGGCAGGGAAAACCAGCACCTGTCCCTGGACCAGTGGGAAGAACTGATATAAAAAACCGGAATTGTTCGATATATAATGAATCATACCCAAATATCAAAATGATCCATAACAGGCTCATTGCCGTCATCCTTTTGATTATACTCATTTCAGGCACGTTGCTGTATGTGATCAACCAGTCACCTTTTGGCCCTGTGCTGACGATTGCCGGCATACTTGGGTTCTTTCTGTTCAACAGGAAGGAATAGAAAAATCAGATCTCCAGATCCCACCAGAACCTTCCCCCGGATTGCGAGATCTTCTGGAGCATTTCCTCGTTCTGTCTGAAGACGGGATCTCCCGGATACAGAAAGCTTTTCACGTAAACGACCGACTTCTGCCCGGGACGTTCACCTTCGTTCTGCTGTTCCCCCTGGAATAATATATCCGTTTCCCCGGACTTATCAATAAGCATGCGGGTTTTCGGGGAGCTGAAATCTTCATGCCCCCTGTAGTCGGAGGTTAAAATGAAACGGATCGGCCCGAAAGGTCCGGTATTCTTGAACTTCAGATCCGGTATAATCATGCCTTTTCCCGGCGGCTTCGGAGACGTGCCCGGAGGGGCCAGAAGACCGGCCTGATAATTCTCTATGTTGGCGTTGGGCTTCCCCGTGACAACGCACGGAACGAAAACGGTATCTTCCCCTTGGTCACCTGAAGACATCTTTTCTAAATATCTGTTCATCGGGTCCTGATACTTCAAAGTAATGTAAAACCTTGCATTTGTGTATCTGGAACCCAGCACGTATGACTCATGACTTGGTGATACGGGAAAAGACAATACTATCTGGCCTTTCCTCAGGGATTCTAAGCTCATTAGAAAATTCAGGGAATAAATCTTTTAACCGCATTCTTGGACAAAAATACCTTTTTTTCATATCTCCAGATTCCACCAGAAATCCTTTTCTCTGTCCAGTATCATTTTTATCATATCCCCGTTTTGCCTGGAAAGAGGAATTCCCGCTTCCAGAAAGCGTTTTACGTAAACGACCGGTTTTTGCTCCCAGTTTTTTGCCTCGTTCTGGAATTCCCCGTGGAAAAGCACGTTTCTTTCGGTGTTTTCGGCTATCATCTGGTTTTTAGGTGAGAAGAAATCATTGAATCCCCTGTACTGGGAATCGAGAATGAAGCCCGTGGGATGCCCGTAAGGCCCTAAAGCGCTGCAAAATCTCAGGTCTGGTATCACCATCCCCCTGGACAAATCAATATCAACCATGTCAGGAGGGGCGAGTAGACTTGCCTCGTAAAATTGGACGTTTTCGTCATTCATAACGCACGGGACGAAATAGCGGTCCTCTTCGGCTAGCGTTTCCCCGGAATAAGTGCTTATTAACTCATTGAAATGAGCGTCCGTCATCTCTGAATCCTTTTGTCTCCTGACCAGTATTATTTTCCCGGTTTCCCCGGATTTCATCCAGTATCCTGCATCATCGGATATGACAGGGTAAGAACTTAATACTATCTGGCCTTTCCTCAGGGATTCTAAGCTCATTAGAAAATTCAGGGAATAAATCTTTTAAGTGATGGCTAGGACAAGGAAACTTTTCAGGTGAATGTTTTGGTTTCCTTCTTTCCGAACTCCCTGATGGCGAACTTCAGGTTGTCCCTTATGAATTTTTCCGCTCCGGTGTAGCATTCGGCGATGCTGTCCAGTATCGCCTTGTACTCCTCGATGCCTTCCTCGTCGGTGGGTGGGGGATTGTCTCTGAAGAAATCCTGGTGGACCGTCCATGCGCGGAAAACATCCACCAGAGGTTTGCAGTCTATCTCCGTGCAGAATTCCCTTAGATACGTTTCGACCAGCTGGGATTTTGTCATTTTATGCCCCTTCTCGTAGGGGCACCTGTTGTTCTTCATGAAAAGCATCTCCTTACCCAGGAAGAGCGGGTATTTTACGAGCCTCTCGATGAATTTGGCATGGTCCGGCCCGTACCTCATCTGGAATGCGTCCCTGCCAAGCCTCCTGAGGCATCCTATTTCCCTTAACACTATCTCTGCAACCTCGTGCCTTATTTCCCTGAAGGAAGGCATGGTATGCATAACGAACGGGGGGTTTTCCCCTGTATAATTGCCTTCCGAGATGTCGGATTTCAGGTCTTCTATGTAATACGTCTCGAAGCCGTGGAATCCCTCTTCCGTTTGTTCCATCGTGACCAGGTTGAATTCGATCGGCATCCTCCATTTCCCTGTGATTTCCCCGGAAGCGCCCTGAAGAAGTTCGGTTATTTCCGGGGTTATCCCGTTGATTATAACGGCATGGTCGAGATCCATCTTCCTGTAGGATGGTCCGGGCTCGTTGTCAAAGGCGGAGCCGTAGAAACCGGCGCCATGTATGAGTCCTTTCTGGTGGGCGATTTCGTATGTGTTTCTCAATATCTTCGCTGATTCCCTTTTCCCTTCCGGGGTGACGAAATCCCCCCGTCTGAACTCGTCTATGGTGTATACGCCCATTTGTATTAATGAGCAGTAAATTTTATATTATGACCGGGAGATGGTGAAAACTATTCCCCGGGACTTCTAAGAATGAATATCTCTGCCACATGTCCCGGACGTAAAGGATAAATAATTTTGCACGCCAATTAAAGGTGATATATAATGAAATTCAGCGGACCCGACCAGATGGCGTGTGACTGGTTCTATCTGTTAGGCATTAACGGATACAGGATAGTGGACTTTGCCGAAAAGCGCACATCCATCGGGATGCGTTTGAGTTTTTACGACATAGAGAAGCACCCCGCCTACCACACGGAAGACGAGATGACCGAGGAGGATATGGCTAAGCTACAGAGATACGGTTTCGTTCCCCTGATATGATTTTTCTGGCATTTCCGAGGGGGGAATGCATTTAAATATACCTTAATTAATATACTGTAATTGCACTTACGACTTACGCCTACGGGTGTAGTCGTATATCGAAATTTGGTCATTGACTGTATGACTTAACCGGCGAATCCGTTCGCTGGCATAGGAGGGATGAAAATGGCAAAATCGGCTTTCGTAAAATTCGAGGTTTCTAAGGACCTCGCGGACAAATCGTATGAATCCGTTGAGATGGCGAAATCCAGCGGAAAGCTCAGGAAGGGCATAAACGAGACCACAAAATGCATAGAGAGGGGTCTCGCAAAGCTTGTTATCATGGCTGAGGATGTGACGCCTGAAGAGATAATGATGCACATCCCGGTTCTGTGCAAGGAGAAGAGCGTTCCTTTCACTTACGTTCCTTCCAAGGCAGAGCTCGGAAAGGCGGCCGGAATAGAGATTCCGACGGCAAGCATCGCCATCGAGGAGACGGGCGAGTCCAAGAAGATCGTTTCGGAAATATCTTCCAAGGTCGATTCCCTTTCGAAAGGCAAGGCTGAAAAGCCGGCTGCTCCGAAAGAGGAAAAGAAAGAAGAACCGGCTGAAACGAAAGAAGCTCCCAAGAAAGAGCCAAAGGAAGAGAAGAAAGCTCCAAAGGCAGAGCCAAAGAAGGCCCCGAAAGAGGATAAAAAGAAGGGGAAGAAGGAGTAAACCGTTAAAAGGTGTTTATCATGGCAGTAGCAGCTGAAGTGGTTCAGGTACTGGAGAGGCTTGGAGTAAAGGGAGTTACAAGGGTCAGGTGCAAGGTTCTCGAGGGAAGGGACCAGGGCAAGGTACTCATGAGGAACGTTATGGGGCCCGTCAGGAAGACGGACATAATAATGCTCAAGGAGACCGAGATGGAGGCAGCGGGAAGGATATCCACAAGTTAGGTGAAATGAATGAAATGCTCAATATGCAAAACCAACCTCCCGAAGGGGACGGGGAAGATGCTGATCAAAAACGACGGCAGGATCTTCTACTTCTGCAACTCCAAATGCCAGAAGAACTTCGACCTCGGAAGGACTGAGAAGAAGATCAAATGGGTTAAGAAAGCGAAGGCGACTACCTGATCTTCTTTATCACAAGGGACCCGTATCTCAGGACATAAGTTACTATTACCAGCAACAGCACTATCGCCATCCACGGGTTTCCCAGACCACCCAGGAACATCGCTACGGAAACCACCGCACCGAAGGCGAAGGAGAACCAGGTCTGGAAGAAATACACCTCAACTCCGCCGTTTCTCATCAGCGAATTGATCAGGACGAACAGGGCGAAAACGAAGAGCGCTAGATAGACTGCTATTACGGCTTCAGACTCGGCTATTATCCCCATCATGAAGGACATGAGGGCCAGTGATCCGGACAAAAAGCCCTTCCACACCCCTATGAAATCGAGAATCCCGCCCTGCGGGTTGTAGATATGCTTCATGATAATTAATTACGCGGGATACTTTTTATGTTTTCCAGGTCTGAAATATCTTGAAAAAATGTTCTTGAACAAGTTACCTGACGGTTCCGGTTCCTGCTGCCTTTGGAGTTCATAGAAGTTGATATACTCTACCGGGAGGACCGGCTTCTGCCCCTCGAAACATAAGATTGCCGATATGTGGTTCCTGTCCTTTTACGGAGCCGAACATATCCTGTATGCCCCGTGATCGAGACTGAACATGGGATCAGAAAGTATGCCCTCGGGTATGTTAACCCCTTTTACGTCGATTTTTATCGTATCCGGCCTTGCCGCGTCGAGCTTCCTCACAAGCCCGATGAATTCGCCGTGCTCCACGTGGGCGATGCCGTCCCTGTTCTTCATCATGACAGGGTATACGGTAAGACCTTCGAGAAGCGGGTTTCTCCAGGACACCTCCATCAGAACTTTCCTCACGACTCTGGCGTTCATCCTAACCACACTCGTCCATCAGTGCTACCTTTAGGAAATTCTTCAGGTTCTCGTCGACTTCCTCGAACGCGTAAGCCAGCTCGTCCCAGATCATATTCAGTATAGAAGAATAACTTTTTTAAGCGCGTTGAACGGAAGATTCGGAAAAAAAGGGAAAAAGAAAAAAATAGGAGGAGGGGACAGAAGCCCGGATTTGAAAGACGGCATGCTTTTACTGGTCCAATCCGTCATCCGAAACTCCTATCCCATGTAATTAGTTTCCTCTTCGACCTTCTTTTTCTCCATCCCTCTGGTCTTGAACTGTTCCAGAAGCTTCTGGTAGAACTTCAGCAGTTCCGGGTTGATCGAGGGCCTGACCTTCTCCATCGCCTTGTCAAAATGCTTCTTCCCGACCTCTTTGGCGTTGATGTTCTCCCTGAGTGCGAACAGCCCTGCCTCCCTGCAGAGGGATTCCAGGTCCGCTCCCGAATACCCTTCCGTGTCCTTGGCGATCTTTTTAAGATCGACACCTTTGAGGGGCATCTTCTTTGTGTGTATCTTGAGTATCTCGGATCTTGACTTCTCATCGGGCGCCGGAACCAGAACGGCCTTGTCTAACCTCCCCGGCCTCAGGAGGGCGGGATCCAGCAGGTCCGGCCTGTTGGTCGCCCCTACCACCACGACGTTATGAAGGTCTTCCAGGCCCGACATCTCCGTCAGTATCTGGGAAACGATCTTTTCCGATACCCCCGACCCTCCGGTGTCGCTTCCCCTTCTCGGGACGATCGAGTCCATCTCGTCGAAGAATATTATAGATGGTGCCACCTGCTTGGCCTTCTTGAATATCTCACGTATCTTGCGCTCGCTCTCCCCGACCCACTTGTTGAACACCTCCGGTCCCTTGATGGAGATGAAGTTGGCTCCTGACTCGTGGGCGACCGCCTTGGCAAGAAGGGTCTTCCCGGTTCCCGGCGGACCGTACAATAGGATGCCCTTCGGCGGCTTGATTCCGATGTTTTCGAAGGATTTCGGATTCTTCAGCGGCCATTCCACTATCTCCTTCAGGCTTTCCTTGAGCTCTTCCAGCCCGCCTATGTCTTCCCATCTGATGTTCGGTATTTCCACCATCACTTCCCTCATGGCGGACGGCTCCACCATCTTGAGAGCGTTCTCGAAGTCCTTCCTGCTCACCTTCAGATTCTCCAGGACCTCCTGCGGCAGCTCTTCGGACTTCTTCCATGATATTTGCGGAAGGTTGTTCCTTAACGCTGACATCGCCGCTTCCTTGGCGAGCGATTCAAGGTCCGCTCCCACGAAACCGTACGTCACGCCAGATATCCAGTCCAGGCTCACGTCGTTTGTCATGGGCATGTTCCTTGTATGTATCTGCAGTATCTCCTTCCTTCCCTTCTGGTCGGGGATTCCTATTTCTATCTCCCTGTCGAATCTCCCCGGCCTCCTGATAGCAGGATCCAGCGCGTTCTGCCTGTTTGTCGCGGCGATTACTATTATCTTGCCCCTTGCCTTCAGCCCGTCCATCAGGGCAAGAAGCTGCGAAACCGAACGTTTTTCGACTTCGCCTGAGACTTCTTCCCTCTTCGGGGCGATGGAATCGATCTCGTCGATGAAAATAATCGATGGCGCCGACTTCTCCGCGTCCTCGAATATCTTCCGCAGGTTCTCCTCGGTCTGGCCGTACCACTTGCTGAATATCTCCGGGCCAGAAATGGAATAGAAGCTCGCGCCGGACTCGTTGGCCACGGCCTTCGCCAAAAGGGTCTTCCCGGTTCCAGGCGGACCGTATAACAGAACCCCTTTCGGGGGGTCTATCCCCAGCCTCCCGAAAAGCTCGGGATGCCTTATCGGTAGTTCCACCATCTCCCTTATCTTGTGTATGGAATCGTGCAGGCCGCCTATGTCCTCGTACGTGATCGACGGTATCCTGGTCTCCATTTCCACGGCCTCGGGCTTTATTTCCAGGTGGGTCATCTCGCTTATCTTCACTATGCCGTCCGGTATCGTGGAAACGACTGCCAGCTTCGTTTCGCCGGGCATTGGCGTGAAAGAGAAATCGCCCATTCCTTCCATATCGAATCCGAGGGTCCGGAAAAGCTCCCCGAAAGTCCCGTTGAACGGGTCGCGATCGCTCTGCCGCTTCACGATAGGATACGGGGATATCATGTCCCCCTTCTTCACGGGTCTCATGAACAGGTTCTTTCTCAGGAGATCGGCGTTCATCATGAGCCTTATGCCCTTTTCTGTCGGGGCGAGCACTACCTTTTTGGCCTCCTTTACCTCGGCCTTCGATATCTTTACGGTTTCTCCCACTCCGACGCCGATGTTCTTTCGCGTGATTCCGTCCATCCTTGCAATATTAAGGCCCACGTCCGACGGGTAGGCGCGGACGGCGATAGCGCCGGTCTTATCCTGTCCGGCAAGCTCGATAACGTCGCCTTCCCTCACTCCGAGCTCCCTCATGATCTTGCTGTCTATCCTGACCAGACCTCTTCCTGATTCGGGCCTGTTGGTCAGCTCTCCCACCTTCAGAGAAATCTGATTGTCTTTTTTCCCGATCACAAAAACCACCTCTCAATATTTAGATTTACCGGATCAATCATAAATTCTTCACCTGCCATCAGGCCGGGTTCCGGCTGCAGGGGCCTTCTTGGATCCCTGTCTTTCCTTTCCATTGTTAAAACGTACATGAACATCATCTCCTTACCACACGGATGATCACCGAGTGCCTCGTCCGGATTATCTCGATGTCCGGCTCCTTGCGCACGATCTCGATCATCCTCACGTACTTCTTGACCGTCACGTTGTGTATGCCCGTCTTTTCGGCGATAGAGTTCAGGCTGAGCGGCTCACGGCTCTTCTCCAGCAGCGCTATTATCTCCGCCATTATCTCAAGCGGGTCCCTTCTCATTTAATGACCTTCCTTTAATGTGCATTATATTACATTACAATTTGAATGTTTATACACTACAATGTATAGACATTAGCATTTGAAGTATATAAAGGTTTCGGTCTTTCCCGCGGGATTCTAATATTTATTTGAGGAATTCAATAACAATAATATGCCGAAAAAATTCGAGGTTCTGTACTATTCCAAGACCGGGAACACCAGGAAGGTCGCGGGCGTTATCGCCAACAAGTTGGGTGTGATCCCCGAGAGCGTGAAGGATCAGCTTATCATAAAGAAGGGGACTTTCGTTTTCCTCGGGTGCGCGATGTACGCCGGGAAGTTGCCGAAACAGATGACCGATTTCATCGGGAAGAACAACTTCAGGGGAAGGGAAGTCGCTTTATTCGGAACTTCCGGCGCAGGGGACGGGAAGCACCTGGAAGAAATCGAGAGGCTTCTGAAAGAGAAAGGTGCGAAAATAAAGGGGAAGTACGGTTGCCGTGGAGGTTTTTTAATATTCGGCTACGGCCATCCGAACGACGACGAACTCATGGAAGC
>JAFGDH010000017.1 GCA_016932215.1 Candidatus Aenigmatarchaeota archaeon
CTCCTTCCCTATCTCCCTGAGGCTTTCCTCGGCCTGGCCCTTCACGACAAGGAATTCCTTCACGACCTTGTCAACCTCCCCCTTCCTGGCATCGTCGCTTTCCTGTATTTTCTTCCCGATTGCACCTGAAAGGGTTTCTATAAACTTTTTGGTCGTGTTAAGATCCTCCCTGACTGATGATATTTTACCGCCAAGTTCCTCGGCCATTTCCTTCGCTGCGAGTTTAAGCTCTTTCTCCATTTTTTTGTATGTGATATCCAGTTTCTGGTTCTCCGTTTCCTCCGCCTTGCTCATCCCGCTCTTTATCCTTTCTATGATCTTCCCGAACCTGTCCCCGGTTTCAACGAGTTTTTCCTCGATGTCCCTGGACCTGCTTTCCTGAACCGAAGACATCTCCTTCAGTTTTTCATCCAGGCTAACGTGAACATCAGAAACGAGCTTGTTGATGTATCTTTCATTCTTGCTGTCCTTTTTCTCAACATCTGTCTGTATGAGGCTTATCCCTTTCCCGACTTCGGCTTTCATCCTGTTTAGTTCGTCGTTGGTCGTTTTTCTGGTCTCGGTAATGAAATCTTTCATTTCCTTGAGCGTTTCCGCCAGGCCTTTGTGGGTTTCCTTCAGCTTGTTGTTGACGCTTTCCGTATCCTCCTTCCCCGATTCGATCTGTATTATCCTTCCAAGAAGCTCGTCATCCCTTTTTGACATATCCTTGAGGAGGCTCTCGAACCTGGCCTGGTTTTTCTCCACGTTGAATACCGCTGCCTTTATCCCACCAAGAACCTTTTCAAAATTATCTACCCTCCCGAGGCCATCTATAAGGGCCTTCTGATGTCCCCTTATCTCGGTAAGGTTCGAGTCAAAATCATCAAGCTTCTTCTTCATTGGTTTTATCTGGGTATCCACGAATTCAGTCAGCCTTCTGCCGGCTTCGCTGTATGCGTTTGTGGCCTCTTTCAGTTTTTCTGCTATTACTTTGTTTTTTTCTGAAAGCATGCCCTTCTCGTTTTTCAGTGCTTCCATGAATTGCTTCTGCTGTTCCTTGTCCTTTTTCATTTCCTTCAGCTTTGACTGAATTTCATACAGCTCTTTCATATGTTTTTCAGCTCCTTGAGGATTTCGTTTATCTGGGCCTTCTGCCTCTTGGAGTTCTCCATGAGATCCTTTCTTTCCAGAAGGCTCTGTGTAATGACGTTGTCAAACTGGCCCTTCAGCATCTTAATGCTTTCCTTAAGTTCGGAATCCCTCTCCTTCAGATCCTCAATGTCCTTTTTGTTCTGGTTCGTATCCTTTCCAAGCCCGCTTAGGAAATCAAGACCCTTGTTTATTCCGCTTATCTGGTTTGCGAGATCCCTCTTTTCCCTGACCGCATTGTCCTTGAGCTCCTTGATCATCTCCCTCAGCTCGTCGATCTCTTTTGTCTTGTCCCCGATCTTTTCAGTGTAATCCTTCAGCTGGAGGACGGACCTTGCAGTCTCCTGGAGGTCATCTATATCATCTTTCATTTTTCCCATGTAATCTTTCGTATTGGCCTGGGAATCCTTGAATTTTTCCAGCCTCGTTTCGAACTTGCTCAGCTGGTTTCCGAACATTTTGATCGAAGGGCTGACCAGGTCTTCCATCTGGGAAAGCCGGGAGTCGATCGAATCGATTTTTCCGCCGTTTGATTCAATGGATTTGGTAAGAGTTTTTTCCATGTCGTTCAGCCTGGCGTCAACGACCTCCTTGAACTTGTAATTTATCACATCCTCCGCGTCCCTGGCAAAATTCTTCCTATCTTCCTCGAAATCATTGACCCTTTCTTCCATCTTCTCCAGCTGGTCATTCATCAGCTGGAGTTTTGGCTGGACGTAATTATCCATTTTATTGAAATTGGATATCATCTCGTTTACCTGCTGTTTGGCGATGATCAGGTTCTTTGTTGACCTGTCCTCCAGTTCGTTGAACCTGGCGTCTGAAAACTCCTTGAAAAGCTCCTTAACTTCTTCCTTCATTGCCTTTTTTGTATAATCATGCAGGGTTGTTACCCTTTCCGTAAGCTCCTTTTTCATCGCCTTCATTCTCTCTCTCTGCTCGTCTATCATCTCCTTGAGACGGGTGTCCCTTTCGTTAAGGCTTTCCATGAGTTTTTTGCTTTCTTTGTCCCTTTCGGACGCATCTTCCTTTATGTTTTTTATCTCCCTGAAACCAGCCTTGATTCTTGAGAACTCGTTCATCTCTGAGGTTAATTTTTTGTTCACAGAAACGAGACCCTCCTTCATTTTGCTGATATTGTTGTATAAAGGCACTACCTGGGCGTCAAGCTTCTTCGTGATCTCCTTGGGTATTATGCTCTCTGAAAGCTCGTTTGCAGAAAGAACGAGCTTGTTCAGCTTTTCTATGTTTTCAGCCCCGAATTTCTCGTTGAGAAAATCCAGCCTTTCCTCGATATTGGCCAGCTTGCTCATGTCCTTTGCCTGATCCTTTAGCCTGATGAATTTCGCTTCCGATGATTCCTTGAACTCATCAAGGTCGGCCTTTAGCTTCCTCAGGGAATTCTTTACCTCTATTATATCGTCCTTGAAATCCATTGTCTCCCCGAAGGCGGAGAGACCCTTTGATATGTCTTCCCCTCCCCTTGTAGGAATTTCCGGCGGGGCATTCAGCTTTTCGCTCATCTGTTTGAGAGCGGATTCGATAGAACTGATCTTTTCCTCTGTGGCTTCCTGTACCTTTGACACGATTTTTTTGACGCTTTCCCCTCCGGTATCCTTTTCGCTCTTCTTCAGCTTTTCCCCGATCTGAGAAATAGCGCCTGTTATCTCCTTCAGCTGGTCGTTGAATTTCTTTTCGATGCTGTCCAGCATCGGCTGCACGTTCTGGGCGCTTTGCTGCTGGACGGGCTGTTGCTTTGGAGCCCTTTCAGGGGGATCATCATCTGATTCAGAAGAAAGCTTTTCGATGACATTGGCAAGTTCCTTTTTTTCCTCCTCGAGTTCCTTTATTTTTCTTTTTTGTTCCTCGACATCATCCCCGGCGGAGGCGTTTTCTATTCCCTCGTCAAGGTCGTTTATGCCTTCCAACCCGCTGGCATTGCTTTTCTTCTTAGTCATGGACACCCCCCGGTATTTCGAATGACAGCTTGGTTCAATCATTGTAAGCTGTCGCGCGCTGGTTTCGAATGACAGCTTGGTTCAATCATTGTAAGCTGTCGCGCGCTGGTTTCGAATGACAGCTTGGTTCAATCATTGTAAGCTGTCATCCCCACCCTATTGTACAAAGGTACTATATATCTTGTACATTTGTATACTTAATGTAAAGTTAGATGATTTATAAATGAATAAAGGAAGGACGAATTAACTTGATTTAATATAGTCTTCTATCGAATTGATACAGGACGAACTATATCATTCTTTTTATCTCGTCTTTTGTTATCATTTCTCTTTTTTGTTTTTCCCTTCCGATCCCGAATAATTTTAAGAAAGAAGTAAAAAAACCCTGCGGTTTGTATTCGATGCCCAGTAGTTTTCCGGCGAGTTTTTTGTATTCCTTGCCGGAAGGTGAATTTGGGTTGTAAAGAACCACGGGAACCTTGAGGGCCAGGCTTTTGAGTATGTTCTTGTCCATCGGAATCATGGAAATCACCGGAAGTTCGACCAGCTGTTCTATCTCCTGCGGGCTCAGCTCGTATTTCTCTTTCCCTACCATGTTAAGCACTACACCGAGAGCCTTTGTTCCGATATCATTCGCGACTTGGTGGCATTTTATTATGTCCATCGTGGAAGGAACGAATGGTGTGTTCACGAATATGACCTCATCGCTCGCCTGGAGTGTCGCCATAGCATCCCTTCCGAGTCCTGGCGCTGAATCCAGAATTATTATGTCGGTCTTTCCGAAAAGGTCCTTTAGTACGTGCTTCAGCTTGGCGATATCGACGCCTTTGAGGTCATTGTAAGAAAGGGATGCGGGAATTACCCTCAGGCCCGGTATGTGATAGTCGTACATGGCTTCATGTATCTTTACCTCGTCCTTAAGAACCTGATTGAGGGTGACCGGACAATAGTACATTCCAAGATAAAGTCCAAGATGGGATGTTGAAATGTTCGTGTCAACAATCACCACATCCTTTTTGTAATGTGATGCGAGAATCGAGCCAAGATTCGCGACAGTCGTGGTCTTTCCCACTCCGCCCTTCCCGGACACGACTCCTATTACTCTGGTCATCCTAACACCCAATGAATAATTATTTCCTTAATTATTATATTGGTTCATTGCCACTTAATACTGCAAAGTATTCTCGACAGTTCGTTCTCATTCCGCACTATCATGGGAAAATCTTTTGCTTCCTTGAATTCCGAATTGAGCTTGGACATGTAATTGATAATGTTCTTTTCCGACGAGATCGATATAAGGGTTGATATGATTCTCAATACGACATCGGCCTTGTATTTCCTTGTGAATGACGTTATGTTCGAAAAAAGAACGAAAAGGAAAACGTCAGAAAATATGTTATGCCCGTTTCTTCCCACGATATGCTTGTCCCCGTTATAGAGCAACTTGATTTTTTTTATATCAAACAAAACGTTATGGTATTTCTGTATGAACTTCTGGACAACGTTCCATTTCTCCCTTATCAGGCCGTTCGGCTTCCACTGGCCCTGGGCTTCAATCACGTCCAGCTGCCTGTATTTCTCGTTTATGAAGCCCGGGATCCATTCGAACCTGGGTTTGAGGTACTTCCCGGCCTTCGTGAGATACCCCTCCTCTATCATGCATTTAAAAAGTGGCTTCCCCAGGCCGGATTCGTTGTGGTAGAGGTAGTTGGTTTTTATCTTCCATTCGTTCTGGATGCTGAATAAGGACATCCCCTTCTCGCTCCCGGCGCAATTTATCCATATCAGCCAGAAGTTTTTATAATCGGTAAGCGTCGCCTTCGTCATAAAAGATCAGTATTTCTTGTATGAATATACTATTACAGGCTTTATAAGTGTTTCTATTTCGTGGCTGGGCGTGGCGGAAATTCCTGTATTTACTTTTGTACTAAAAATTTTCGGAATTTTCCCCGTTACCCTCAAAATTGAACATTAGACGTATGTTAGTTTCAATTTTTTTTTGCAAAAAAAATTATATGTTTGTACTATTTATACGGTATAAGTTTTCACAATTTATTCATTGTTTCCTCGATCGATTTAAGTTTCTTTTCGTTCCTGCCCTTAAGGTCGCTGTAAGCCTTTTCAGATATGATTCCTTCCTGGAATTCCTTCTCTATGAGGCTGAGCACCCTCTTTATGTTTTCCGTCTCTTTTGTCATCGAAGATTTCTCCTGGATCTTCTTGACGGTTACCGTTGTCGGCTTCGGTGCTCCTGTTGCCTGGAACTTGAAAAGCTTATCGGCCGCTCCCCTCATCCTCTTCATGAATATGAGCAATGCAATCACCACGCATACGAGGACGGTCAGCAATACGATTAACCATGGAGGGAATGTCGTTACCAGAAGCACCTCGAGGAACGGGGCCTGTGACAGAAGGTATCTTGCCCTTTCGATGAATTTCCAACCGACAAAAACCGCCTCAAGCGAATCGTCATATCTTTTTTCCGACAAATACATTTCAGCATCCCTTATGGAATTCCTGACACTGTCCAGGAGAGGCTCCACCTCAGATACGTCTTTTCCGCTGTCCTTTGCACTCTTTACATCCACTTCCAGTTCCTGAAGGGCTTTCTTGAGCCTTTCTATCTCCCATTGTATAAGCTCGGACCTTGAACCGAAAACCGTGATTGAAATTGTCTTTTCATCGCTCGTTTGGTTTGGCGATATGGCGAGAATATTGCCTATGTATTCCTTGGCTTCCGCGTTCATCGGCATTGCCAGCTTCACGGTGAAGGTTACTTCCTCACCTTTCTTTATTTCATCATGCTGGTCCGGGGTGATCTCGAACCACGGGGAAGGGAATCTCCTGAACTTCAGCGAGACGTTGTAGACAGTCACGTTTCCCGTGTTCCTGACCGTAATGGTTGGATATTTTGTCGCTCCGGCTTCTATCCCCAACTCCTGCGGGTAGCTTACAATCTCGATTTGGGGCTCTCCTGCTGGAGCTGCCTGACCAGGAGGACCGGCCGGACCGGCAGGCGGGCCCGAAGGACCAGGCTCGGGTCCCGGCTCAGGACCAGGCCCGGGTTCGCATTCAACAACAAAAAACGTGTCATTCGCCGTCGCGTAAAGCGTGTTGTTGGAATCATATGTGAGCTTCACGTTAATCGTGTACTGTCCGAGCGGCTGGTAGGAAACGACGGGAAGGCTTTCCGTGTGATTCTCGGTCTGGCCGCCCTCGACCTCCTCCGACATGGAACCGTATGCCCAAGTGGTGCTGCCGTCGGATATCCAGAACTCAACCAGGTTTTCCGTCGCCGCTTCCCCTTCATTGGTCATTGTTATGACAAAGTCCGCCATGTCCGCCTGGCACACCTCGTACTCCAGCATGTTAACGCTCACGTGATACGGACCGCCGGATACGATGCGGAATGCCTTCATGTCCCATGATTCCTTGTTGTCGTATTTCACCCTAAGTATTGCAAGGTAAGGTCCCGTCGCCACCGCGTCGCCGAGGAATTCGGTGTAAGACCAGAAACCGGGATATGAATTGTTCATGTTGCTTTTTGTAAGGCTTCTCCACATGGTCGGGGAATAGCCTGATGTGTAATAAATCGTGAGATTGATTTCGTCCGGGTCCGTGTAATTACCGTGGTCCAGCATTATCACGCTGACGGTCATGAATCCCCCCTTCACGGTCATGTCCTGGACATCGACCTTTCCTGTTATTTCTGTCTCCCCCTTTACCTCGAACTGGCTGACGGAGGAATTGTATATGCTGAAATTCACGTACTCGTCCATGTAGGAGGAATTCTTGGTTAAGGTGTAGTTCCCCTCTTCAGCATCGGAAGGTATAAGTAACATGAGTCCGCCGTACCCGTTCGATCCGGTCGTGACCGAGTTTCCTGTCCAGAAATAATGACTGACATCATCACCTGACGGATCCTCAAGAGTGACGTTCACTTCGGTCCCTCCCAGCGGGTACCCGAAATACTCGTGGCTGTAAAGCAGGACCGAACCTATATCCCCCTGGTAGTAATCCCCGACGGAAAGGTCGGTGAAGAGTTTGTTGTAAACTATGAATTCGTCGCTTACTATCCGGAACCTGTTCTGGTTGTCTATGGCATGGAAGGTCACGTTGTAGCTTCCGGTGACCGTCGTGTTGCCCCATGTGCCGTAAAATATGTCGTCGGGATATTCTATCATATAGTAGAAAACATATTTGGAACCGTTCAGCGCGAATCCCAGATAGTTCATCTCCTTCTGCAGGGTGATGTTTTCCGGGGTGGTTATGTTGATGTACATGTTTTTTATTCCTACTGCAGGATGATCTGTTACGTTTGCATAAATCAAAAAGTGCCCTGTCTGTTCTTCTTGGCCTGGAACAATTTCGTAGGAAATGTCCGGCTTCACGAACGGGTTCAGAACGGCCTGAAGTATCCTTGAAGGCGGATCGGATTCCGGCTGGACACCTGTTATGGTGTAGTTGGTGTAATGGAAAACCAGCGGGGCTCCTGTCGCGTTGTAGTTCAGAGCGAAAGTGTATGACGAAAGGTTTTTGACCTCAAAATCCGTTACATTGGTCCAGGTGTATCCTGCCATGCTGGTCGGGCTCGTTTTCGGGGTTATGGAGAAGTTTATCGGGACGTTTCCCGTGTTGTTTATGGTGACGTTGCACATGTTCCCGACGGGCGGGGTCATCACCTTTTCGCAATATAACGGGCCCATTGTCCATGTCCTGATGTCGGAAACGGTTATGGTCAGGTTGATTTCATGGTATCCTGCATTGTTGCTGGTGACGTTTATTATTCCCTTATGAACACCGGTCTCGTATCCAAGGGGAACCGAGACGTTTATGTCAACCCCCTCAGTCTGGCCCGGATTGAGCGTAGTGATGTTCGGCGCGTCGAATGTTATGTTCAGGTCACTTGTTATGTTGGTGACATTGAATGTGATGTTGTAAACGTAATAGTTACCGGTGTTGTTGAGTATGAAGAAGCCGAGGTGATTGTCCTGGCCGTGGGTCACGTTCCCGCCCACGGAACTCTGCATGATCTTGTACATGGGTCTGGATGTTACGTTGATGTAAATCTGGCTAACGTTATTTCTTGTGCCTTCCCCGGGGTCTCTCCAGTAAGACGTCGCGTTGACATAATAAATTCCTGGAGGAGTGCCCTCGGTCACTATTATATTGAATGAGGTTGAGCAGTTCGCTCCCTTGGTCACGTTGCCGCAGTCATGAGTGCTCGTGTTCGCGGTGATGTTGGTCGAAGAATATGTCAGCGTTATGTTTGAGAAGTAAGCGGTAACGTTTCCGAGGTTCTCAGTGAAAACGGATATGTTGAAACTCTGGTCATCGTAGTATGAAATATTATCGGCGGTGAACTCGGTGTCGCTGACGTTTATGCTCATGTTCGTTCCCGAAACAACTATGGTCAGATTCATGATTTTGTAGCCGTCATTCCCGGAAGTGACGTTAATAAATCCTTCGTAGAATCCCGGGGAATGCCCTGCCGTAACGTTGGCAAGAAGCCTTACGGTATAGCCGTTCCCCTCGCCTATTGAGGGAATACCGGTCGGGTCGAACGCAAAGGAAAAGTTGGAACCGAATCCGGAGACCGTGTAGTTGATATCGGTGAGTGGTGCGTTGCCGCTGGCGTAAACCGTGAAATTGTTCGTATTGGCAAGCGCCTTCCCTCTTCCTATTATGCCGGTAAGGTTATAATGGGATAGCGAGAGAGTAACGTTGTCGTTTACGGTCACATTGATGTTTGTGAAGTTTATGTCCGTCGTTAGGTCATAATTCTCCCATTCGATGGTAACGTTTATGTTATAATTTCCCGCGGGCGTTCCTCCGAGAGCCGTTATGGTGAAATTCTTCTCGCAGTGGTCTGATATCATTATGTTTCCGCATGACTTGTTCTGGGAGTCTGCGGTGAAATTGTTGTCAGGGAAAATGAGAGAGATGTTGACCTTGAAGGCGCTGCCGTTCATCGTGTTGGTTGCGTTGACGGTTATGTTGAAGCTCTCGTTGTCGATCCAAGTCACCTTGGTAACGGTGTAATTGCTGGGATCAGCCGTAAGTGTTATGTATGTGTAAGGGGATTCGCATGTGAACTGATCGGTTCCGAAACCGCTGTTGTTGTTCCTGGACGCGCTGCAGTTGACACTGTATGAAGAAGCGTTGGGAGGGGCGGTGAAGTTGACGTCATACGTCCCGTCCCCGTTGTCGCTCACGTTTATGTCGTCCACGTAGGGCGAGTTCACTGAACAGTTTATGGTCGCTCCCGGTATAGGTATGTCCTGCCTGTAGTTCTTCACTTCGACAGTGACGTTAACGACCCTGTTAGTTAATCCGTACTGGTTCAGAACGGTCGTGTTCACGAAATAAAGGTCAGTGACCTGTATTGTGAATAATTCATCGTTTAGCTTGAGCCAGTTTTCGTCGTATGCTGTTATCGTGATATTCCAGGTACCGGTAACCTCGGAATTGGAGAGGTTGAAGTAATTGGTATACATCCCGTCCCCCGACTGGTTGTCGTAATGGGAGCCGTCATCATACATTATCATTATCAGGTCGTCCCCTGCCCCGGCGGTTCCCCTGTCGACAGTGGCGTTCACCTTTTTCGTCAGGTTGTAAGGATCGGAGGTTATGTTGCCCGCGATGACGACTGTCTCGTTCCTGTTGAAATAGGTCACGTTATTATTATTGTAATAGGCCTTCCCGTCGAGCTGTACCGTTATCCTTTCGGTTTCCATCCGGGTTATGTTCATTGGCGTGACAAGCCTGGTGCTCAGGTTCTTGACGAAATTCTCGTCACCCTGTGTGTCGTTGAATCTCAGGACCGCGTGCTCGTATATGTAACCTCCCGGGGTTATGTTCACGGAATTGAGGACAATTCCTATCTGCTTTGCGGAAGGGAAGTTGCCCGCATAAAAACCGGAAACGCTTTCATTGACGTTTATAACCCCGAAATCCCAGCTTGCAAGTGATTCGGCGGCCCATGCCCATGAACCCGGATCGGTCGTGTTGTGCTGGCTGAGATACCCTCCTCCGAGTGCTCTCTCCGCATCCATCGTAAGCGCTCCCGGGCTTGGCGATCCCCTAGTTATGTTGCTTCCGCCTGTGTTCGTGAAGTTCTGCTCCACCCTTATCCATGAAAGGTTGGAGTAGAAAGTATACCTTTTCACTATCTTCCCGGTTCCTGTCTGGTTGTCCGCGTCGTTCCAGTAAGTTTCGTTCCCCTCCATCTCCACCACGATCCTGATAGGACCCTCGTAGAGGACGGTGAAATTGTTCCTGAAGTCGAAAGAATAATTGTACGTTCCGTCGGAATACTTCACGTATTCTATGGTCCTTTCCCCTGCTCCGGGGATGCCGATTATGTCGTTGTAAGCAGGGGGTGTGGCTCCCTGGACCCTGTAAAGACCCGAAGTGTTCTCCCCTCTTTCAGTATCCACATAATATCTTAGCACGGAGTTGTTTACGTTGAATTCGTCGTATGAAGTATAATTGATTTTGAGGTCGGAAGTAAAGCTTGTCTCGTTCTTCGGGCCGTTGCTAGTCTTGTCGAAATATATGAAATAATACCTGCTCTCGTCAGCGATGGTAGTCCCGTTCATCAGGAACACGATGGTTCCAATGGCGTTGTTGGACGCATTGAAGTCCGGTGCCTGGTCGAACTGGAATGCGACCTCCCAGAGCACTGAACCGCCGGAGTCATACGCGATAACCCTCGTGCTGTTGATGTCGAATGTGCCGGGGTCGCCGTAGTCCGCGAAAAGATCGGTGAAATTTACTGGGTATTCGATGGGCCAGTAATACCTGTCATAACCGGTTGAATTGATTTCTATCCCCACCCTGTACATCCATTTCGTGTCCCACCATTCGAACCCGCTCTGCTGGGAAAATATGGAAACGAACATGAATGTAGTCAGGACTGACACTAATACGAATGCAGCCAATACACCTTTTCTCTCCACGCTATCACTTCTTTGACATTAATTTTTTCGCTTTCTCGTATGCTTTCTTCGTTATCAGTCCCTTCCTGTAAGCATCATCCAGCCCTTTCATCTCGCTTTTTCCTTCGGATGGGGCGGCCGGTGCAGCGGGAGCGCTTTCTGGAGAACTTTTCAGTTTCTTTTCAATCTGGGCCAGCTTTGCGAGATTGATCCTCCTCGTCTTCTCGTACTCGTTCTTGGGAATAACAGCTGCGGCATACCCTTCCTCCAGCGATTTCAGAAGGCTCTCTATCTCTTCCTTTTCGTTCTCAAGATCATCTGATTCTGAAGGAGCCGCTCCTCCTGTCGCAACAGGTCCTATCGCCTTGATCGATTCCAGATCCTCCTTCGTGGCGAAGCTTCCAAGCTTTTTGTTGAGATCGTCGACACTGTTCATCAGGCTGTCTACCAGGGCCTCATACCTGTCCTGTTTTCTCTTGTATATGTCGAATTCCTCCAGCCTGTTTGACATCTCGGCGTAAAGCCCGTGAATCTTGTCGGAGAGCTTCTGTATGTTTGCCTGGACGTTCTTCATTTCCATGAGCTTTTCCGTGCTTTCCTTGCTCATGTTTATCATGTTCTCCAGGCTGCCGATGTTCGTGATCACGTTCCTCAGCCTCTTCATTATCTCGTCTATGGTCTGGAACTTCCCTTCAAGCTTGTCTATCTTGATTGCCTGGCTGGATATTTCCCGGTCCTTCTTTCCCATCTCCATTATTATCTTTTCCGGGTCTATCTGGGAAACGATGTCGGCCATCTTCTGGATTTTTGTCTCGTAATCCTTCATCATGACCTCCCTCTGGAAAACAATTGATCTCAGTTCAGCGATGTTCTCGTTGGCTCTCTGGACCTTTTCCCCGTCAACGCTTCTCATTTCCTTCAGGCTTTCGACCACCGCTTTCATCCTTTCGATGTCGATGTTGTATTTCTCGAGTTTTTTCGTTATCTCCGCGACGTCACTATCCCCGATTTTTGCGCTAAGGCCGGAAACGATCTCCTTGAACCTGTTGGACATTTCCTCTTCCAGCTGTTCCACATCAATCTCTGGCTTTGCCGGTGCAGGGGTCTTCTCAGAAATCCTAGGCGCGGCTGCCGGTTCCTTTGCCACGGGCGGCGGTGCGATCTTTTTCTCGGGTTCCTCCTTCATCTCCTCCATTACCTTTTCCCTCTCCCTGGATATCTTTTCCGTCTGTTCCTTCTCGAGTGATTTTATCTGGTTTTCGATGTCTTCCAGCCTTTTCTTGTTCTTTGCCTTGATGTCGTTGTAGTCTTCCTCGAGAATCGTCGCCTCGTAGTATGCGTCTTCCAGGGAGGAAAGGAGGGTCTGTATTTCTTCCCTTTCCCTTTTCAGCCCTTCGATGTCTTTTACCGGAGCCTCGTCCGGGGCATTTACATTTTTCGTTTTGTCCCCGGGCTTATCACCCTTCTTTACCCCTGCCATATTGATTAATTGTCCCCCCTTTTTTATATTCTACCTGCTTCTTCTCCGAATGCTCCCTTATTTCATGTTCAGCTTGTTTTTCAGCGAGTCCGTGTAGCTCTTGGCCATATCGAACTGGCCTGATTTCATCTTGTCCTTGGCGAGGTTGAGCTCAAGCTCTATGTCCGTTGTGTCCATGTTCCTCGCCTTCATATTTTCAACCGTCTGGTTTATCTTTTCTATGTCCTTGTTCACTTCAACATAATTCTCTATCTCCTTGTCAGTAAGCCTTCCGGTGTCGTGCAGCAGCGGCCTCAGAGCGACGAAATACGGCTTACCCTCGTTGTAAGCGGGGTTCTGCATAAGACAGGTTCCCGTCGTAAGCTTTACGACCTTGGACGCGTAATCCATTCCGTACTTCTGTTTCACCCTGTCTATATCCCCTTCGTATTTCGTCCTCAGCTGGATCTCGGTCGCTATATTGGCTCGGATGGCTCCCCTGAAGTCCATGAGAACCTGCGATATCATGAAAACGCCTATGCCCCACTTTCGGAACTCCCTGCACGCCCGCTCTATCGCCACGTAACCGCCCTTGCCGCCGTATTTCGGAAGCAGCCTGTGGACTTCGTCGTACACGAGAAGGAGCTTCAGTTCCTTCTCTTCCGGAAGCGATGCCTTGAAAATTGAATTGACGGTCTTCCTCACGAAGTTGTCAAGATATTTCGGCTCTAGCTTGTTCATCACGAATACCGTAATCTCGCCCGGGTTCCTGTGCTTCTGCACGTCCACCTCCATGTTCGGGTCCGTCACTAATATTATGTTCGTCTTGAAACCCGTTGCATCGTCCGGATTCATCCCGAACTTCGGGTACAGGTCGAACATTCGTTTGTCCGTGCATCTCTTTATGAAGCCTGTCCACTGGGCGGTTGGGTCGAACACTATTATCGGCACCTTCCTCTTCAGCAGTTCCTCTGTTATGACCATTGCCGATACGGATTTACCCGCGCCGGTCGCACCTGCTGCGATGGAATGCATCATTAAAGCTCTCGTGTCGAAGAACGCATTTACGTCGGTCTCGGCTATCTTACCGATGGGAACGGAGTACGAACCCTTCTGCGGAAGCTTCTTGATATCCAGCGGGAATATGTATTTCGTCTTCTTCTTTTTCTTGAGCCTGTACATTATCCAGAACCTTCTCCCGAAGTATATCCCCGGTATGGCGAGGAAGGCGATGGCGTATGTGATCCAGCTCATGAATATAGTTCTTAATAGCTGGACCGGCGCCGGTACCATGAGCACGTCGAACGAATCCACGGCGTAAGCGGACTTCCTCCCATACCAGTAGCTCACGTTGACCTCAACAACGTACCTGTCCTGTGGAGTCTCTTCGGGGATGAATATCTTCTTCGTGAACGACTTGACGCTTTCGACGGCCAGGGTTTCGCTGTTCTTCACTATTAGAGTCTCGCTTTCCAGACCTCTCACCTCGTAATTGACTACTATGTCTTCCACGGTTGCCGTTGGTCCCATGTTAAGGAGGGTGACTTCGAACTTCAGGTTCCCTCCCGGTTCGACGGTCTTTGTGAGCGTCTTGACTTCGACGTCAAGCAGCGGTTCCGCCGGCTTCTCTATCTTTATCGTGACAGGCGTGATGTGGGTGATGTTCCTGTCCTTCACCTTCATCACTATGTCCCCGGTGTATATTCCCTCCTGCGTGGTCGGAAGGGCGTAAAGCTTGACCTTGACTACGTGAGTGCTCTTACCTTCGACGGTGAAGACCGGTTGCTCTATCTGGACGAGCTCCCAGACGTTCCCCTGGACGCTGGCGACTATCTCCACATCATACCCGAGGTTGTTGGTGATATCTATCGAGTGTATCTCGTGTTCACCCGGTTTTAGCGTAACGAATATGAGTGTGGACTTGATTTCGACCGGTACCGCCGCGGCCCCTGCCTGGCTTGGCGGGGGAGATACTGCCGCTCCTGCGCCCGCACCTGCTCCTGCGCCCGCCCCTCCTCCGGGTGGTGGCTGAGGCTCTTCTTCTCCCGGGCCTGTCGGACAGTCCTGCGGACAGCTGGCGGTGGATTCCCCATAATTCGTGTCACATCTCCCGTCGCCGCATATGAACTGGGCTAATATGTAAATACCGTCGAGGTCGGTCGTGTTGTAAACGAGCGTTGAGTCACTGGTGTTTATTAATATTTCGGAAGCGTTCGTCCTGTCCCATGTATCGTTGCATATGTTAAGGAGCTGGATGGAATTGTTCACATTCCAGTTCACGTTGCAGTGATATATGCCGAGACTGGTTACGGAGGCGCTCGTGTAAACGGAATAATCCATCACCAGCTTCGCCATGGAATAATTGAAGCTGTTGTTTATCGCGAAGCCCCTCAGAGCGCCTGCTCCGAGATACTGCGTCGGAAGGTTTCCGAAGAGTATTGGGTTGTACATGTTCTGGAATAGCGCCGAACCCATAAGGTATATGGTCTCGTTCCAGACGCTCATCTTGATGTCGTAATATCTCGCGTCTATCGTCTCGTTGTACGTGCCGTCTGCCTGGTCATTGGATATGTTGAAGAAGAGCGGTCCTGCGGTAAGGTTTCCGTAAAGCAGGAAGTTTATGTCAACCACGTTATTGGTTACCGGGGTTATGTCAGTGCTCTTTCCCGCGAAGAACACGGCCGGATATATTTCGAAGGTCTTGTTGCTGGTGTTGCAGTTGCCGCTCAGGTCGCAGGCGGTCACGTTCACGAAATACATCCCGGATTCCGACGTATTGGTGTAGTTGAACTCGAATACGTAAAGGTCGTTCTTCTTCGACACGAAGGTCATGTTGGCGTTTGTTGTCTGGTTTGACGGGGTTGTTATGGTTATGGTGGAGTTCTTTGCCCCTCCGGCGTCGGTCACGTTCACCCTTATCCTGGCGGTGTCATTGACCGGAACCCTGTCGGTCATGTCTATAACCACGTTCGGGGGCGTCTCGTCTATGTATATGATGGCCTTCTCTTCATTGTCGGCCAGGCTTATGCCGTATATCGGGTATATGGCGTTGACCGTAAGGTCGTATCCCCTCTCCTTGCTTATGTTCGGGGCGGTGAAGTTGATCCTCCAGTATCCTCCGGCAGCGTAATATGTATAGCTGTTGATGTTCGCGGTCTTAGAGAAGGTCTCATTCGACAGGGTAACGTTCCAGAGCAGACCGAACGTTACGTTGGAACCGGAATAAACCACGTTTACGTTGGCTGTCAGGTTATCCCCCGGAGAAACCTTCAGATATGGCGAAGATTGGGTGGGCTGAAGAAGATTCACGAAAAGGGGATGGATTGTCATCGTTATCGAAGTCTCCCTTGTAGTGGGATCGGCGGTATTGTTATAAGTACGCAGGTAGCCGCTATATACCCTTACAGTGCTGAATGACGGGGCGGTGTAGTTGACCCCTATGTAATCCGTGTCACCTATCCCTATCGTCATGTCTGTAACGTTCGGGGTTATCAGCGGCGCTATGAGTCCGAATTCTAAAACGTTGAGAAGTATTAGTACGTTGCCCACGTTCTGTATCATGATCGTCCCCAACTCACCGGAGGTACCCTGCACGACATCGACGTCGATGTCGTCCGGGCTCTGCTCCCATGTTAGATTTACCGGTATTTTTACATATATATCAACAGTGTCGTACGTTCCGTCCCCTGAAACGTTGAGTGTCCCGTTCCAGTCCCCTGCCGGGAACATGTCCGGAACGGTTATGCTAAGTACGACAGGGGTGGTCCAGCCGGACGGAAGGGCGGCGATGCTCGGGGGGTCGAACCACCATGTGAAATTCTGGCACACTGTCCCGCTCTGGCACATGAACTGTATATTTGTCACGTTGGAATTTCCCGCGGACAATATGGTGAAGCTCACGTTCTTCGTCATTCCCGACGCGGTTATCATGGTCACGTTGTCGTCTACTATCTCGATTATCGGGTTCGGAAGCACGGTGAAGTTTATCGTTGTGATGTTGCTTCCCGGCAGGCCGTTGAGGTTGGTCCAGTTCGCGACAAGCTTGACGTAATAAAGCCCAGGAGGGGTCGCATTTGGCACCGTTATCTTCGCCGTGTCGTTCTGCTTCGTGTTCCTTAATATCGTTCCGAAGGTGAAATTGCCCGGCGTCGAAAACCACCCCGCCGGTTTGGTCACATTCAGGGTAAGGTTGTAAGCCCTCGCATACCCCGTGTTGGAAAGGTTGAACGATACGGAAGCGTTCTCCCCGTTATATATAGTAATATTACTTATGCTGACAGAACTCACGTTCGGGCTGATCCCTATCTGCGTACTTCCGGCGGCGGTCAGGTAGAACGGCGAAGAGCAGGTGTAAAGGGAGAGGGTATCGTTCGCACACACACTCAGCGAATACTGTCCGGAAACATTTGTGCTGTATGTTGTGTTGAAGAACGAGCCGTTCCTGCTCATTTTCTTTATGAAAGGCTGCTCTCCCGAGTAGGTGATTACCGAGTACTTGAGCCACACGGTGTAGTTCCAGCCGGCAGGGTCGCCGCTTATGTTGTATACAGTCAGGTTTATCGTCTGGTTGCCCGGAAGGGTGAAGTTCGCTCCTGCGGACAAAGCGTCTATTGTGAAGTTGGTCGAACCGGCGACGGACTGGTTCTGGGCGATCATCAGGCCGTTCACGGTCAGATTCGCATACATAGCCTTGCTGGAGTTTTTGTTGTAAACCGTTATATTGAACTCCTGAAGCGATCCGATGACGCTGACGTTTTCCGTGTGGTTGAATCCCTGGTCGGGCGTGCTGGTGTTACGGATCACCTTGGAAACGTTGGTGAAATTCGCGGCCACCATCCTCGTAACGTTTATCAACGCTGTATGCACGTCGAAGTTGTCCGTGATAGTGGCGTTCACCGTGACGTTCTCGAATATTATCTCGAATATCTGCGGGGTAACGTTCACGTTCTTTATGGTCGGCGGGACGTCCGTGACGTTCAGGTACATCTTTGTCGAATTCTCGGACGGATTGGCTAGACCGGTGTCGTCCCTTATCAGCAGGTTCACGTAGTACATGTTGTGCTCCTTTGACGGGGAGACAACGTAAGTGACGTTGATAGATCTTTTGGCCTGCTTGGTCAGGGTGAAGAAAGACGGGTTCTCGAAGGTCATGTCGGTCCCGTTGCCCTGCTCGTAAATCCTGAAGGTAAGATCCACGTTTCCTATGTTCGTCATGTTTATCAGTCCTATCACGCCGTTGGTGTTCGGCGGGGTCAGGATAGTGCCGAATGCCGGCGGGGTGTAGACCCATGAAGAATTGAGTGAGATGTTAATGTTCATCATCGCCTGGTCGAAATTGGCGTTTGACGAGGTTGCCCTTATGAATGTCCAGTATATTCCGGGGGACTGTCCCGCAGGGACGTCAACGTCTATATCCACCGTGAAGTTGTCACCTGCCGCGAGATAGTCGTAGCTGAACGGCAGCATGTCGACGTCGCAGCCCGGGCACTGGGTTGAAAGGTTTCCTCCTATCAGAGCCAGCTCGATGAACGTCAGACCGTCGTTGCCGTGTGAAACCACGGTTATGTTGCCCATGTATGAGCTCTGGTCGTGCGGGACGGTCTTGTTGACGAAGGACTCCACGATGTTGAGTACGGGGTTGGATATAACTATCACGTTAGTCATGTTGATTGTATAATTCATTGTCCTGTCCGGGTTCATCCACGTCCCGTTTCCGTACAGCCTGATCAGTCCCGGCGGCGTCTTCTCCTTTACCGTCAGTTCCACGGTCCATGAGCAGTTGGAGTCAGGGGTCATGTTCCCGCAGAAATGATATGTTTCGTTTGGAATGATGTCGTGCGGGTCCCTGTCGTCGTGAACCGTCAGGTTGACGTTGTAGGCGTATGCCGGTCCTAGGTTCGTGAAGTTTATCGTGAGGTTGAAGACGAAGCCCTGCGTCTGGGTTATGTTTGTGGCCTCTATTTCCTCTATCTGGTCAATCTTACCGTCCACCTTCCCCCAGACGTATATGTACCCGGAGAAGGATGAATTTACGTTGTACTCCGGACCCTTGTCCTTCGCGTATATCGTGACGTTATACGTGCCGTCGGATTTCGGAAGATATTCGGACCTGAAGGTATTGTTGCCCCTGAATGTCAGAGTGAGGTTCTGGTAGCTGCCGTTCGGAAGCCCTATGCGTGCCCATACGCCTCCCGTCGGGATGCCGTAGTCATCCGTCACGTATGCGGTGATGTTTATGTAATCCAACCAGGCCTCGATGCTCTGGTTCGGAAGTATGGACGAGTTGTGTATTACCGGAGGAACGAGGTCTTTCACCCATATCTTTGCCTGGTCGCTCGGCGTCCTTGCCGTGTAAAGCTTGCTGAGGTCGTCCGTTATGTTGCAGGCGAATGTCACGTTGCCCTTGTCGAGCGGGTACCATGTCGCATTCGCGTAACCGGAAGAGTTGGTCGGGTAGGTTCCGTTGTATATCCATGAGCCGCTGGACTGGTTCCAGTAAGAGAAGTTCACGTCGTATCCCTCGATACCTGCCTCTGATATGTAATCCCGCACGAGACAAGTTCGCAGGAAGGAGTAAGGATACTGGGTTATGCTTAGATCGGGCGGTGATGTCCATATCACGTCCGCCCAACCGGTTATCACAACGATCACCCAGTCCTCACCGGTATCGTAGAACGATCGCGAGGCTTCGGCGGTCATGTTCCTGTTGCCCGTCATCTGTTCGCTCGAATCGTATAGTTCCTCCTGTCCTGCGACTGTCTGGGTAAGGAAGGAGGTCTCGTTGTACCATTCGACCGTTTCGATGCCGTTCCAGCTGTTACCGTTCTCGTCCCACACGTCGGCTTTGAAATGTATGTTGTCGCCCTTACCGTAGTTCGTCCCGTTGTCCGGTACCGTGATGTTTACTATCAGCACGCCGTTGACGTTTATGTTGGTGCTGTTTGTGATCGAATCCTCGTTGGTCGAGGGCTTCGTGGCGTTTATGTATATAGTCTTGACTCCCGGGGTTATGGTATCGTGCGGATTATAAGTGAAAGGATTCTGGCACCATCCGGTGGAGTTGGTGGTGCAGTTGCCCAGCCATGTTGTCGAGTTGTAGAAGTTCACGGTGGCGTTCCCCACAGGGACCTCCAGGCCGGCGTCCTCTATCTTTACTGTTATGTTTGTGGTGAACGGAACGCACCTGCTGCATGTGTCGTTCCTGTGTATAGTCGGATTGGAGACGGATATCTGCTTGATGACGAGGGGTCTGGTTATCTTTATCCATGTTGTCCTGTTGGGCGTGGATGCGTTGTAATATTTGGAGGAATCGTTCCCTATGGCGCAGGTCAGGTTATGCCATCCCGGAAGCTTGTTGGTGCTCCAGTAGAACGTCGCGTTCCCGTTGGCTGACGTGTTCTGGGTATCAGTCAGATTCCCGTCGTAATAGAGGTCAACCGTGTAATTGACCAGGTTGACAAGCGTATTGGCGTCCCTCACATGACATTTCACATTTATTGTGGGGCCTGCCATGTAGGAGCTCCCGTTCAGCGGGAACATCTTGTCGATCTCGCTCCATCCGTATATCATTATGCTTGTTTGGTTGGTGTTCGGGTCATAATACTGCCTGCTTGTGTTGGCATGTATGACCTCCGGGCCGAGCGCAAAGTTGTATGGTATGAACCATGTGGTGTTGTACCCGTTCGCGCGGTAGACCCAGCTGCCGTCGAACCAGGAGACGTTCGTGTCGTTCACTTCGTTTGAACAATTATCGTGCACGGTCGCATTCAGGTATATGGTCGTGTTCCTGTTGAGTATCATCCCGTTTGCCGGGTATATTATGTTGTCGTAGAGCTGGCCTATGACGGTGAAGTCGTTAACGCTCGTGTTCTCGTACTCGTAGCAGCTGTCGTTCGTCCCGCCGATCCAGTGCTGCGGGCCTACGTCCGATGTGCAGCCGGGGTTGTAATAAGTGTAGCAGTTCCCGTACGTCGATGAGCAGTTGAAAGACTTGCTGTAGTTGGTTCCGTTCTCGGTTACCCATATACCGCCTATGGAACCGTTCGGCTTCCTTCCCCAGTCGCTGTCGTATATTGTGAAGTTGAGAAGGGCGGTGTTGCTTCCTATCCTCCTCACCGTGGAATTGCTGGTTCCCGTGTTTATGTTGACCGAGTCTTCGGTCAGGTTGAAGGTCAGCGGGTTGGTCTCGTCCCAGTAGCCGAACGGGTCGACCGTGTGGAACTTGTAATAGTTCACCCTTCCCGGCGAGGGCAGCGAATCGGAGCAATCGAACTTCTGGCTGTACTGGAACAAAATGCCTCTTCCGCTCGTCTCATTCCATTTTATCAGTTCCCATGTGGCGTTGTTCAGGCTGTGCCATATCGTGAGGTTGTTTGTCTGCAGGTCGTCATCCCTGAAGTACACGGAGAACGTGTAGTTCCTTCCCCACCCCTCTATCAGCGGGTATACCGACGGATTATATACCATCGGGGCAGTACCCAGGTTGAAGGAATTGGTCTGGAATGTGAGGTTGTTCCCGTAAAATGCCTTGGAAACAATCATCGAAAGGTTCCACCAGCCCCTTCTCTGGTCGGTGGAATCCCACGTGCAGTTGTACCACCCGTCGTTCTCGTCCCAGCTCATCGTGGTCGGCTCTCCCGGTTTGCAGTATCTTATATTACCGCCATTTTGCATTTTGTACGTGGTTGTGGCGTTCTCTATCCATCCCAGCGACGATGAGCAGTCGTCCTCCAGCCATCCCATCATCGGTATTGGATCTCCCTGCAGGAAACCCTCCCCTATCGGGTAGTATATCCGCGGCCTTAGGTCGGATTTCACGGTTACGTTATATGCGCTGGAATTGGTGTCCTTGTAGCAGCTGTCGTTGAATATCCCTCCCTTCCAGCGATGGATGCCGACTGTATAATTGCATTCGCCTATCGGTATCTCTCCCGGTTTCAGGAAGTTGAGGTTTATGTAGCCCCCGCTCCCGTTTACGCCGGAATCCTGTCCTATGTCCCAGCTGTTTTGATCGGATGCGTTCATGGTCACCCAGAATCTGGCGTTCCCGTCGCTCATGGTTTCGTCCTTGTCGGAATCGGTGGCTATCAGGCTTAACAGTGTTGATGCGGTCCCGTTCCTCCAGACGCTCGGGTTGTTATATCCTGCGAACGGCGAAAGGGAAACGTCATCCTTCTCCAGGGTGAAGTTATTGTCCGTTATGTTCTCCGTCGAATCATCATAACCGCGGTCATCAATGGCCTCGAACTTGTACTGCCATGTTCCGATGGCCGGGCATCCTAACGTGTCGAAGTCCATCGAAAGGACCAGACTCTGATTTATCGGTCCTTCCAGTATCGTATCGTTCCTCATGGACCATGACATTTCTCCGGTGCAGTCCTGTATGCATACCCTGTAGAGCCTTACGGTCACGTTGTCCAGGTCCTCGTCGGTGACGGTCACGTTGAAGGGGAATATCTCGCCCCACCCGCCCGTGTCTGTCATCTTGTTCGGATCTGAAAGCACGGGCTTTGTCTCTATGAAGAAGTGCTGCGAAAGCTGGGTCTGGTTTGAATTGTAAAGGTCCCTGGACGAGTTCATTATGCTGGTGTACCACCTCGCCTTCATGTCGCTGGAGTTTCTGACCATCTGGTAAAGGCCGCCTCCCTCGTTGGTGTAGTTCCAGGTGTAATTGTTGCCGTACATCTCGTTGTGGAGCTTGAAAGTTACGTTGGCGTCGGTTATGTAATATCCGCTGCAGTCGCTCTCTATCTCGCCCTGTATGGTTACATTGCTTCCCCTTAATATTTCTTCTCCTGCCTGGGCGGATGGAGGCGAGGTTAGTATGTCGTTGATTAAATCACCCTTTATCTTGACCGTCAGGTTATCCGTGACATTTATGTTCTGGTAACACCCGTCTGTCACGCCGGCCGTCCATATCTGGGTCCCGACCGTATAGAACGGGGCGCAGCCCGGGTTGAAGTAATAGTGAACATCTCCTCCTGAAACGGTCTGGTTGACCGCGGGAACGGCCCATGAGTCGGGGTTGCTCGCGTTTCTTGTGACCCAGAAGCTTATGTTTACCCCAGCCGGGGCGGTTATGTCCTTGTCGGTGTCATTCACCTGTACCATCAGCAGGCGGTTCTGGCTCCCGCTCCTGTTGACCCATGTATCATTCCCGGAAACGTACGCTATGCTGACGTATTCTACTGTTATGTTGGGCCCGGAGACATTTGTGGTATTGAAAAGATTCAGTTCTGTTCCGTCGTCTATCTGGAACTTGTAATAATTGCCGGTTCCTATGTCCCCGCATTCAAAATCGGATACCGTCAGGTTGCAGGTATCCCTTCCGCCGTAAACAACGGTCGAGTTCTTCATTACCCATGCGCCACCGTAATTGGCGGTCTTCACGAACAACGAGCAGGTCACGTTGTCCTTCTGCAGGTCCCATAAGTCAACCGTATAAGTGTAAGTGATTCCCCACCCGTCCTCTCCCGGACTGACAGAGAAGTTCCCCACTTCAGGGGGAGTGTTGTTCAGGTAGAACCTGTCGTCCCATCTGGTGATGTTGCCGTAGTAGAAAACCTTGCTGGAGTTCACTCTTGCATCCCACCAGCCTCCCTCGTAGAACGTAAGCGAGGTGTCTATCGTGCAGTTGTACCACCCTGCGTCAGCCCCGGTCTCGTTTATGACGCTGCACGGGACGGATATGTCCGATGGGGATATTATTTCCAGCGAAACCCCTGAACCCCCCTGAAGGTCACCGCACTCCGAGGTCACGTTAGCCCTTACAGTCACGTTGTTTCCCACCGGGATGACGTTTCCCTGCGCCGGAAGCTGAAGGAAGTTCTTCAGCTGGCCCGTTATGTTGACCTGATACGAACCCGGGTCAGGCACGTTGTCCATGTAGCATGAATCCCCGAATGTCCCGCCCTTCCAGTTCTGGAGTCCCACCCCGTATGAGCAGTTCGGGTCGAAATAATATGTTATGTTGCTGTCCGCATCGGTGGTGGTTGCATTACCCCAGTCGTACGTCGATCCGTCCGTCTCCACGTAGAATATACCACCCACTCCCGCCCCGACGGGCGTGAGTTCCCTGTCCAGATCAAGGACATTTAGCCTGAACATCGCGGTGTCGCTTCCCTCCCTGTCCACCTTTTCCCCTATTCCGGAAACGTAATCGATATTTACGTCGTCCCTCTCCAGGGTGAACGTGCTTCCGATGCTGGCGTTGTATCCCCAGTCGTCGGTCGCGTTGAACTTGAACTGCAGCGTTCTCTGGTTGAGGGAATTAAGGTCGCTGCAAAGGAAGTCGATGTTTCCGAAAACGACTGGTTCGTAGTCACTTGCCGTCAGTGTGGTCTGGTTGTAAAGCTCCCATACATCGGACCTGTTTATCCACAGATACACAGTGACGTTGTTCCCGTCCTGGTCCCTGACGTTAACGGAGAACGTCCATCCTTCTCCCCACCCTCCGGTGGAAGACCCTTCTTCTGAAAGGACTGAAAGTCCGGAAAACTGCGGTCTCGTCGCGAGATAGAAGGCATCCTCTTTAACATCGGTTGTACCGTTGTAGAAGTTCTTGCTCACTTGCATTGATACGTTATAGAACTGGGTGCTCCAGCTGCCATGGTGCGAGGAAGGTATCGTACAGTTGTACCACCCGGTCCCTTCCTGATTCGTCGGGCTGCAGGTGTAAGGTATCTGGGGTACGCGGAATATTACCGTTGCGCCGGTCACCGGCCCGCAGTCGTCGGTGACGTTGCCCCTCATGGGTATCGGGTCGATTCCCGCCAGGTATGACTCGTAATTAGGCATTTGTATCCCTACGCTGAGGTTGTCCGTGACGATGGTCCAGTCGAAAACCGAGGAATTTATGTCCTTGTAGAACACGTTGTTCACCGTCCCGGCGAACCACTGCTGCGGTCCTATGGTGTAACTGCAGTCCATACCCACGTCCGCTTCCGTCAGAGTTATGGCTCCCTGATATGTGGTTTTTATACCTGACTGGTGCCATGTCACATTGTCGTTGGTCCACCAGAATCTTCCCGTCCTCCCGTTCCCTATAGTCACGTTTGGGACCTTGTCTATGTCCCAGAATGTCACCTTGAATTCCAGGTCCGGGCTGGTTCGGTCCACTATCTCCCCGTCACCCGTGGTCAGGACCGCCGCGATATCGTCCTTGTCCAACGTGAAATTGGTTATTTTCGTCTCGTCAGATCTTGTGTTACCTCCCGGTACCGGGCTGTTGGGGTCATCAGTAACGTTGAACTTGAACTGTCTCTGGCCAACATCGCCCCCGGCGAAATAATTGGATTTGAGGAAGCTTACCGTAACGTTCTCCCCGGTAACCGTGGAATTGCTGGCCGCAAGATCCCACCCCTGGCTCTTGTTGACCCAAAGGTAGACCGTCATCGTGTCGCCGTCCTCGTCTGTCGCGTTCACGGTGAACGTCCAATCCTCACCCCATCCGCCGTCTCCCGAAGGAGTGACGCTTTCCCCGTAAAGTACCGGCATGGTTTCTATGAAGAACGCATTGGACTTGTTAAGCGTCTGGGGATTGTGGAAATCCCTCGAAGTGTTCATGATGACGTTATAATACTGCGCAGCCATTCCTGAACTATTTAAGGTGCAGCTGTATTTCCCGTTACCGAGTTCGACTATGTCGCTGCACCATGTCGAATTGCCCGTTTTCACGCTTTCCATCCTGAGGGATATGTTGCTGGCCGAGTTAGTGAGGTTGTTCCCGCAAAGGTCGGTCAGGGTAACGTTTATGGTAACGTTCGAATTTCGAAGGAACACGGTTCCGTTCGGCTGGGAAATGGTATTGTTAAGATCGCCTATCACATTGACGAAAAGATTGGTCATGTTCTCATCTTCGTAGTAAGAATCCGTCGTCCCGCCTCTCCATTCCCTGTAACCGGGCAGGTAGGAACAGTTAGGGTTGAATGATATGTTTATGTATCCCCCGCCGAGAGTCTGCGTGAAATTCCCGTTGTCATAGTGGGTATCGTTGAACATTATCCACACGGTCGTGTTCACTCCCGAGGGGAAGCTTATGTTATCCGTATCGTTGACTCTTAGGGAAAGAACGCGAATGCTTCCCGGGTTGGAATCGCTTATGTTCACGTAGTAATTGTTCCCGGCAACGTAAATTATGCTGACGTTCGCTTCTTCAAGAGTCGGACCGGAATAATTGCTCGTGTTGAAATAGTTCGCCGGCTCACCGTTCTTTATCTCGAACTTGTACTCGTTCGCTCCTATGTCC
>JAFGDH010000018.1 GCA_016932215.1 Candidatus Aenigmatarchaeota archaeon
ACATATTTTTATTGTCCTTTTTAAAAAGTCCCATCGTCCCCACTCCTAAATCAATATGTTTCGAATGACGACTTTATCCGATCGTTTCAAGTCGTCTTGCGCTTCATATGTTAATATTTACCCCAAGTGACTATAAAAAACTTTATTTAGAATGGATGCGCTGGCCGGGATTTGAACCCGGGTTACAGGCTTGGCAAGCTTACACCACTCATCAATGTCTGTGTCCTACCAGGCTAGACTACCAGCGCGAATATTCGAAAGACGACTTTGTTCAACCTGTCATAGTCGTCATGTTATCCACGAACAGTTTGTTTATTTTATTTGAAAGCTTAATTTATAGACAAATCTGTCTTTCTTTATTAGCCGAATATGCTCCCGAAACCTGCGGCCGCGTTTTCTTCCTGTTCCTTTATTTTTGCCAGGACGTCTTCCTTCTCCTTTCCGCTGACCTCTTTCCCCAGTTCCCCGATGACTTCCTTGGCCTTAACTATCGATTCCTCGCTTCCGTCTATTTCGAGATAATACCCTTCCTTGTCGAAACCAAGGGCCTTACACTCCCTGAAGTTCAGGGACTGCCTTGAAACAACATCATCCTCTGAAACCTTGTTTTTTGCCTTTGAATAATTTTCCGATGGCAGGAAAAACAATGCCTTCATATGACCACTCCTTATCGTTTTTTATACACTGTGATATTTCTCAGGAGACTCCTGTTTACCTTCTCCCTGTGAATTTCTATTAATTGCATATTTGTCTTTATATTAATATTTGTTGGTACTGATATAACGGCGTAGCCCCCTTTCCCGAGTATCTTCTCCATTGACTCCATGCTCCTCTGGTAAAGATCCTGTATTCCCATCCCTTTTAATGAGGACAACCTGCCGTATGGCGGCGCGGTAACGATGCAGTTTATGAACCCCCTGCCGAATCTTTTTTTCAGTTCTGTGGCATCCCCTTCCTCTATGTTTCCTTTTATTCTGAAAAAACGGAGATTCTTTTTGGTTCCTTCCACCATCTCCCTGTCAGCATCTATCCCGTAAACCCTGAACCCCATCCTGCCGGCCTCTATAAGTATCCCGCCGGTTCCGCAGAACGGGTCAAGGAGCCTTCCCTTCGTTTTCCTGGCGAGATTCACCATCACTCTCGCTATCCTGGGATCCATCGAGACCGGCTTGAAGTACGGGCGTTTGAGTGGCTTGGAATCCTCGAACTGCTTCTTTTTGATGTCCTTCAGGTGTATCCCGCAGTATACCATTCCACCGGAAAAGAAGAACTCGATGGTTGTTTTCGGGTTATTCATGTCGACCTTGGGCTTCTTTCCGGTTTTCTCTATCCTTCTCCATATCATCCCGCCTATCTCCTTCTCCATCGCCTCTGTCTTTTCATTGTTCTCCTGAAGATGGACCCTCGTCCTGTATGGCATCTCGAATCTTGGGATGGTGTTCACGAGTTTTTCTATTCTCCCCTCAGGAGAGCTTCCAGCGAAAAGAAGGATGGAGCTGGTCAGCGAAAGCCTTTTCACGAGTTCCCTGAGGAATCTCCCCCCGGACCTCTTGGTGGCGTAAACGCAGAAATTCCCTTCGCTGGCGAGCATCTCGAATTCCGTCAGGTTTCCCATAACGGATTCCAGTTCGGCTACGGGAAGGGTCGGATGCAGACCGGACGTAACAAACATGAAAGCCTTCATGAAAGAGAATTAATAACAATGCTTAAAAATCACTGGAAACCGGAGTATGGCTCGGCGTATCCATCGTCCTCGGATACATGAGATTTCTTGTATATGAAGAACACTACCACGACGGCCACTATGATTATGGGAATGATCACGAGCATCCAGTCGAAACCCCCGCCTGAAGATGGTGGTGGCTTGTATCCGCTGCTTCCGCCGGTGTCTCCCCCCGTGTTACCGCCTGTATTCCCTCCGGTGTTACCGTTTTTGTCACCCTGCGCGTTTTCTATCTCGTCCCTGAAATCCTCGTAATCGCTAACGTCGTCCCCGTAGCCGGAGCTGTCGTAGGAATTCTTCCATTCATTGAATGCATTCTCTATCTCATTCCTCGTGTTCTGGTCCGCGTTCTCGTTTATGTCGTTGACGTCCCTTATCGAATCAGAAAGGAATTCCCCGACCGAAAGGTAAGCCGTGAGAAGCCGTTCCCCGTCCTCTGTCTTTATGCTGAAATATATCTTGTAAAGGCCCTTCTCTGATGAGCCTATGGTTGAGGTAAACCTTATAGTCTCTTCCTCACCTTCACCTATTGTAACCGATGTGTTTGACGGGCTGACCGGTATAGAAGGGTCGCTGGTCGCACCTATCCTGAACTCCTTCTCCGGGTCATAGTTCGTTATAAGCACCCTGAAATCAGCGGATTCGGTCTGCTTGACGTTTATGTTCCTCGGGATAACGGAAGCGGAAAAGCCCGAACGGGTGTAATTCTCCCTCACCTTTATTATCGTCTCTGCCTCCTTCCTGCAGAACTCTGCCTGGCAGCCCTCTATCTCCCCTATTACCTTTATCGTGTAGTTGTTATCACCCTCAGGCAGGAGAACCTTGAACTTCTTCATGGCAGTCGGGTGGTCGGAAGATGTGGAAATGGTTTCGGAAGAAAAATCGGTCTGGAGATTCGTCATGAGTCTCAGGTTTATGCTCGTGTTTGCGTAAGATGTCACATATATCGTCTTGGTTAGCCTCTCTCCTGGCTTTGCGAAGGAAATATCTTCCTTGAACTGGATGTCGAATATGTCGGAATTGGCGCCCATCATCCTGCATATGTTAGTCGTCTCGTCCGCTTCAATCCCTGAATCCACGTCCTCCTCGCTGGATACGCAGAACCCTCCCTTGACGTCGTGCATCAGGTCCAGATCGGATGAATATACCTTTATCCTGTAGAACGTGTGCTGCCCCTCGTCCGGTGAAGGCGGGTAAAAGCACAAAGGATTCTTGTTGATGACCCCGGGATTGATAGTGACCTTGTTGTATGATATCCTGAGCCAGTTTGATTCAGCCTCTATTATGGCTTCCTTCGTCTCGTTCACGGAGCTTATTCCGAGGTCCTGTGGCAGGTTTATGTTGACGCATTTCACCGTCTCGTTAGGATCGATCGTGAAGTACTGGTTGTCCTCAATGGCCGAAACCGCAGGTAAAATAAACAGTAATACTAACAACCCCAGGACGATTACCTTCATAGTTAAAAATTGTCTTCCCTCCAATATAAATTATATAAGTCTTATTATGTATCAACTATTATGGCTGAACAAGACGGTTTCGTGACTCAGAGAAGGCTTCCGGCGGTTGAAAAAACCATATCAGAGATAGACAACAGCAGCGTCCGCGTCAGGATAACCGGAACTATCATAGACAAGAAAAACAACACAATAATGATAGACGACGGCTCGGGAAAAATACAGGTTTCATTCACCGAGTCCGTTCCGTTCGAACCCCAGAGCCTCGTAAGGGTCTTCGGGAGGGTCATACCCGCCGGGGAGGAGATGGAAATACAGGGAGAGATAATACAGGGAATGGATGGGGTCGACCTGGAGACTTACAGGAAGGTCGTGGAACTGGAAAAAAAGACAGCGGTTTAGGAAAGGATATAAAATTAACATACATATGATAAATTAAATAAAATACATGATAACGCGACAGCTACCATATCTTGGTACAAGCTGTCTTTCGTAACTTGGAGGTGTCAATTATATGTTCAATCTGACGTTAAGCAAAACGGACCTGATAAAGAATTCAGTTCCGATAATAGCGGAAATACTCGACGAGGGGATATTCAAGGTGGATTCCAACGGTATGAGCCTGCTTTCTCCAGACAGGAGCATGATAGCCGTTGTCAACTTCCAGCTGCTGGCGTCAGCATTCGACGATTTCAAGTCGACCGGAGAGAATCTTCTCGGCCTCAACCTTGCGAACCTTGTCGCCATCCTCAAGAGGATAAGGCCCGAGGACAAGGTGAAGATGGCCAAGGAGGACGAAAGCAACACCCTCAAAATAATTCTTGAAGGAAAGGGGAAAAGGAGCTTCGAGATTCCGCTGCTTGACATCTCCAGCGAGAAGCCTCCCGTTGACCAGCTAGAGTTCAAGGGCAGGGTCGAACTCGACTCGAACGTCCTGGAGGAAGGGATTTCCGACGCTGACATCGTTGACGACTCGGTCGTTCTGGAAGCAGGAAACGAGGGGTTCAAGATGTGGGCAAAGGGCGACGTAAGCTCGACGCAGCTGGAACTCAAGAAGGGCGAGAGCGGCCTCCTCAAGGTGGACGCCTCCGAAAGCGTACGAGCGAGATACCCGCTGGAATACCTCAAGAAGATGATCAAGGCGGCCAAGCTGGCGAACCAGGTAAGCGTCGAATTCGCGACCGATTATCCGATGAGACTGAACTTCAAGGACATCGACAAGGTGAACCTGTCGTTCATCCTGGCTCCGCGCGTGGAAGAGTAAATATTTTAAACCGAGGTAACATATTCTTATAATGGATAAAGTAAGGGTGGCCAAGGCCGGGGCCGTCGCGGGCGTGATATACGGATTCTTGACAGCGATTGCCGGCATCGTATACATGGTGATGATGAAGGAGGAAGTGATAACCACCATCCGTACGGCTCTTTCCGCTTATGGCAATCTCCCTATCACGGCCGAAGACCTGTATCCGATGTCACTGGCAGGAGCCATACCGGGCGGGCTGATAAACGGCCTTATTGTGGGAATCATTCTCGCTTTCGTTTTCGCGATTATTTACAACGAACTCATCGGGAAGAACTCCATGATAAAGGGAGTTTGTTTTTCGGTGCTCATACTCATCGGCATAGGCATAGGGGAGATGGCGGCTCCGGGAATTTCCGCCGGGCTGATACTTCTGAATTCGAGGTTCCTTCCCTCGCTTGCGCTCGGGGTTATATTCTTCCTCGCTTACGGCTACCTCTTGGGGATGTTTTATGACAGGTTCGGAAAGCCCAAGAAATGAATTTCTTGAAATGATAAAGGACAGGAGAAGCGTTCGTTCTTACACAGAAAAAATGATACCGAAGAAAATTATGGAAGATATAATAGATGCCGGAAGGCTCGCCCCTTCCGCAAGAAACGTTCAGATGTGGGACTTCGTCGTGGTCACGGAAAAGGGTATGCTCTCCAGAATCGCAGAAATATCCATGCCTTTCATCAGGGACGCGGGAGCGTGCGTCGTGGTCTGCGGATCAACGGAAAACAAGAGATACGTCCAGGACTGCTCGGCAGCAGCTGAAAACATAATTCTCGCGGCCAAGTCCTTCGGGATCGGATCGTGCTGGGTGGCAGGAGTCGACAAGGGATACATAGAGCCAATCAAGGAGATGCTGGGAATCCCGGAGGGAATGAACATAGTCGTTCTTCTTCCGCTCGGATATTTCGAAGACAACCCGGAGCCTCACGGGAAGAAACCACTCGAAAGCGTTCTCCGCTGGGAGAAATACTGATTCTACGGAAATCAATTTATAAATATCACAATTCACTATTTACAATAGCACAGCGGGGTGGAGCAAAGCAATTGGATAAAATTGCTCTCAACGCCTGGAGTGCTCGCTGGGCATTTTGCGGAAGCAAAACCAGAACCATAGTGAATCAAGGATTTCAAATCCTGCTATTCAGTGGGGCACCCAGAGGTCAGTGGAAGCGGTAAGGGAAGAAGCCGCTGCTGAATTCAAATCCACTCCCCGCTATTCTTCCTTTTTTTCTTAAAATATATTTAAATTTCAAATCCATCAGAAAATAGGAAAGTGTCGGGTGATCAATTGAAATTCGGTTTAATCTTGCTTGTGCTTGGACTGGTTCTTGCCAGCGGATGCGTCTCTTCGGAGCCGCCTGTCGGAAATTCTCCAGAAGACGCGAAGGCGAAATGCGTTTACCTATGCCAGTTCGAGAAGGCGAGGGGAACGGACCTTACGAACGGTCCGTGCATCTCGGACGGAAGCGATGACTGGGAAGTACCGGACTGGGTATGTGACGTTGCGCATGATCCGAGACTGGCCGTGGACAACTTGATGGAGAACCAGTGCGAGGACTTCCGTAACGGAAGAGCGAACCATTTCGTGGAAGTCAATCCTGAATGTAATTTCATAAAGTCGGTGTGAGGGTGTTGGTATTCCGGTATTTACGTACAATCTTTTACTAAAGGCGTTGGACAGCAGGGGCAGGCCGGTCAATATCGAGGAGATAATGGAACAGGTATCGAGGAAGTATTTCGTCGTCCCTGAAAACGTGAGGGCAGGACTGGATTTTCTCGAGCAGAGAGGGATAATCGAAAAAAGGTTCGACTACGACAAGAGGGTTTACACATTTAACGTCATACACAGGATGGACTCAGACAGCCTTATTATGGAGCATCCGGAGATACTGGAAGGCTCGCTCCTGGAATGAAAACGAT
This sequence comes from Candidatus Aenigmatarchaeota archaeon, assembly GCA_016932215.1. Taxonomy (GTDB): domain Archaea; phylum Aenigmatarchaeota; class Aenigmatarchaeia; order QMZP01; family QMZT01; genus JAFGDH01. Next base: position 6,396 of record JAFGDH010000018.1, read on the forward strand.
TTTATTTCACGGGGATAATTATAACCCATGCTGATTCTAATCTGCGGGCTGCCTGGAACGGGAAAGAGCACGATAGCAAGGTATATCCGGGATAAGATAAATGCGATGGTTCTCAGGACGGACGTGATCAGGAAGGACACCATAAAGAATCCGAAGTATTCCGAAGAGGAAAAAAACAAGGTTTACGAGGAGCTCTTCGGGATGGCGGAAGAGGCGCTGAAAAATGGGAAGAACGTGATCATTGACGGAACTTTCTTTAAGAAATCCCTCAGGGAAAGGATCGTAAAGATAGCGAATGGAAAGGGGATGAAGATCATCGAGTGCACTTCGCCGGAAGAAGTGATCAGGGAAAGGATAAGCGGCGGAAGAAAGGACGAATCTGACGCCGACTTCAAGATATACGAAAAGATAAGGAAGCAATGGGAACCGGTTGAAGAGGATCACATCATTCTGGACACTTCAGGCGATTGGAAGAAGGAGATAGATTCCATTTTCTAGAATTCCTTCGAGTACTGGTACGCGTATTCGAAATACCTTTTTGCGATCCTTCTTGCGTTTTCCTTTTCCTCTTTCGAAACGTTCTGGTCGTCCATCCTGAATCCGGTAACCTTACCCCGGACATACGCCCTGTAGCACATGTAGAATCCCAGAAGACTCGCCAGGTCGGTGTCGCCGCTCCTCTCTATGTACTTGTTGACGAAATACGCTGAAAGGTTCTTCTTTCCCCTGAAGTCCAGGTCCATCGCGAGAAACGCTATGTCGTTAGCTATGTCAGAGATGGCGAAGCGCTCGTTGAACTCGATCGCGTCGAAAATGAATATCTTCCCGTCAACCACGAAAATATTACCCGAATGAAGGTCGCCGTGGCACCATTTGACGAAACCGTCCCTCTGCCTCTTCTGGATGATATCCCTCTTTTCCCTCATGAACCTTTCCACCCTGCTCTTTATCTCGTCGAACTCGCTCCTTTCCAGAAGCATCCCGATGTATTTGGATGTCTGCTTGAAGTTCTCGTTCCAGTTGAACTTTACAGTGTCTATGCCTCCCTGCGACCAGGGATCTCTAAAGGCGGAAGTTTTCGAATAGAATCTCTCAAGGATCCCTATTATCTGGTCTATTACCTCGCTCCCTATCTGGCCTCTCTCGAGCAGAACGTCCATGAGCCTGTCCTGGGGAAGCTGCTTCATCTTTATAACTACCTCGACTGTCTCCCCCGGCCCGTTTATCTTCAGGCCGTGGTTGAATCTGTTGACGGGCAGAACCCCGATGTAAAGTTCTGGTGAAAAAAGACGGTTGATCTCCAGCTCCTTGTTGCAGAACATCTTCCTCTTCTCGAGGGTCGAGAAGTCGAGAAAACCGAAGTCTACCGGTTTCTTCATCTTGTATACGTATTTTCCCGTGAGAAAGACCCATGATATATGCGTTTGAAGCATGTCGATCCTGCTAACCGGCTCATCGTAAGAGTCCGGTTTCTTAAGCGCTTCCAAGACCTCGTTTTTCATAATATTATTTATATCAAAAAGCATTAATATCAAAACCTAAAATGATTATGTGTTGAGGAGTGATGTTTATGAGCAAGGTAAAAAACATGAAGCTTGCCGAACAGGGCAAACTCAAGATAGAATGGGCTGAGAACCATATGCCCGTCATGATGGGGATAATGAAAAGTTTCTCGAAGACGAAGCCCCTTAAGGGTCATACTATCGCATGCTGCCTGCACGTGACGAAGGAGACGGCAGTTCTCGCGAAAACGCTGAAAGCAGGAGGGGCGAACGTATTTTTATGCGGCTCCAACCCGCTTAGCACTCAGGACGACATAGCCGCGGGACTTGTGAAGGAAGGGATAAACGTCTTCGCGTGGAGAGGGGTGAACAACAAGGAATACTACTGGTGCGTCGACCAGGTCCTCAAAGCGAACCCGGACATAACAATGGACGACGGCGGTGATCTGGTCACGAGGATACAGACGAAAAGGAAGGACCTGCTGAAGAAGGTGATCGGCGGGACCGAAGAGACAACCACTGGCGTTATCCGATTTCGCGCGATGGAGAAGGACGGCGTGCTGAAGTATCCCGTAATAGCCGTCAATGACGCCTTCACCAAATATCTTTTCGACAACCGTTACGGAACCGGTCAGTCAACGCTCGACGGGATAATGAGGGCGACCAACATCCTCTTTTCAGGAAAGAATTTCGTGGTTTCCGGCTACGGGTGGTGCGGACGCGGGATAGCCATGAGGGCAAGGGGGATGGGATCGAAGGTCATCGTGACGGAAGTGGATTCGCTGAGGGCGCTGGAGGCTGTGATGGACGGGTTCTCCGTGATGCCGATGTCGGAAGCCGCTAAAATCGGCGATATATTCGTTTCCGCTACTGGCGACAAGCACGTAATCAGGAAGGAACACATGATCAAGATGAAGTCGGGCGCCATACTCGCGAACAGCGGTCACTTCAACGTCGAGGTGGACTGCGAGGCCCTGAAGAGTATCTCCAAAAGGAACAGAGTTATAAGACCAGATGTCGTCGAATACACGCTGAACAGCGGCAGGAAGCTATTCCTGCTCGGCGAGGGAAGGCTTATCAACCTCGCGGCCGCGGAGGGTCATCCGTCCGAAGTGATGGACATGTCCTTCGCAAACCAGGCTCTTACCGCGGAATATATCGTGAAAAACAGAGACAAGCTCGAAGCGAAGGTCTACAAGGTTCCGGAGCATATAGACAGGAACATCGCCAAGATCAAGCTCCAGATGATGGGGGTGAGAATCGATTCCCTCACGGCGGAGCAGAACAAATACCTGTCATCATGGCAGGAAGGGACCTGAAAAACCTTTTTAAACCATCCAGTTATTTTTTATTAATGAGTAGTAAATATAGGGCTATTCTGGTTGATGACGAACCTGATGTAAGGGAAGTCACGAAGATAGCATTGCGAAGATTCGGCTACCCTCATGTGGATGATTTCAAAGACGGGAACGATGCATTTGACAGCTACAGAAACGAACCGGATTCAGTAAAACTCATAGTGACAGACATGATTATGCCGGGAGCCAAAATGAACGGCGAGCAGCTGATCATAGGACTGAAAAGGGAAGGCTACCAGGGGAAGGTCGTGGTGATCAGCGGGATGGATTACCAAACCACCAGAAGGAAGGCAGACGAATTGGGTGTCGGGAAAGAGATCATGGGAGAAGTGCTTTCCAAGCCATATGATCTGTTCACTGAATTCAAAAACGCAGTCACTCTGGACAACTAGAACATTTTCTGGATAAATAAAACTTTATAAAGTATCTGATTTATTATTATTTATGAGTAATTACACTAAATCAGTTCCCGGGCAGTCCAGGTACGCAGTAATAGCGGATGACGTGGACACAATTGCAAATTTGGGAGGAAGATATCTCCAGGCATTCAAATTGTTCGAAAAGGGTCAGACCGAAGCCTGCGAAAACGGAAAGGAAGCTCTGGATTTCTGCCTGAAAAATCCATTGACGGTTCAGTTACTTATTACCGACTGGAACATGCCGGTAATGGGCGGCGAGGGACTGATAATGGGTCTGAAAAAGGAAGGTCATCCTATATACGAAAAGAAAAAAATAATCGTTATGACCGGTCAGAGAGACGATACAGCATACAGAGAGGTCATACAAAAGCTTGCAGGACTGGAAATTCCTGACAATAACATGTTCCAGAAACCACCTAACTGGCCGGACGTAATGAAAATGGCCGGAGAATTAGTATCCAGCATTTAATTTTCTAACTGATAACATGAACTCAAAATACAGCATAGACTTTGAAACAGTGACCCCCCGGATAGCCGAAAGGGTAATCAGGGACATAATCCATGAATCCTTCCGGGCAAAGGATTACAAAACTCTCTCCAATGCCGTCAGGAACTACGTGCAGGCGACAGGGGACGTCAGGAAAATAAGGCTGTACATGAACGAGTACATTTACGGGCTGGATGCCTAATTCCCGTACAGTTCTTTCCCCACTTTTTCAAGGATTTCGAATCCCTTGACCTCTTCCTTCAGGAGGGGAACCTGTCTTATCCGGAATTTAGAGAACTTACTCTCGATCTCCTTCACCCTGCCCTGCTGTATCTTTCGCTTTTCCATACAGAACGGGCACTCCAGATTCTCCGGGATGAGCTGGTTTATGATGACCGATTCGACGGGAATGCTGTATTCCTTAAGGACCTGTATCGAGCGCTCGGATTCGAGGATGCTCATGGCCTCTGCGATTGTAACGACGTTGTAATGAGTCTTCGCTGGGTCTGAAAGTATTTTTTTAGCCTCTTCTATCCTTTTCTTCATGATGTCCAGCTGCTCCGTTCCCATCTTCTTTTCGCTGTCGTCCGATTCCCCGAAGGGGAGGAACTTCTTGAATGTGTCCGCTATACCGGA
>JAFGDH010000019.1 GCA_016932215.1 Candidatus Aenigmatarchaeota archaeon
CAGTTTATTGTTCAGAATCTTCCTTAATTTCTCAATAATGGTTAAGATCGAATCCCTGTTTCTTTCGATGTAATCATTATTTATGGTCACACCACGATATGAAATATCGTTTCTTGTTTTTCTCAATTGATCCATAATACTGATATCCGAATCGGGGAACTCGCTGTAAAATTTTGCAATATATCCTATCAGCATTTCGTGGCTCAGCGTTTTCCACACGTCAATCGACATTATTCCGGTTATCATTTCTTTAATTATCTCATAATAACCTTCCACAATAAGCGTGGTGAATTCTTCGGAGTTCATTAATTTCAGATTTCTCTCTCTCAAATTAATCAAATCGAGAAGAGATAATGCTTTCTCTTTGTCCGGTTTGATCTTTAATACCTGTTCGGATGTTTCGTCCCATACCTTCATCATAACACCTTGAGATACCCGTAAATGACCTGTCCGTTTATAATGTTGTTCAGGAGTTCCTTGCTCAATCCTTTTGTTTCCGGTTCGAAAAGCAGGTTTATCTTTCTTTTCAATAGATTCTCGTATTTTCCCAAATCCATTTGTACTTCCTTCGCCTGAACGAAAAGGTCAATATCGCTCGTTTCCGTGTCCTCCCCTCTGGCACCTGATCCGAAAAGCACGATGCAGTTGGGTTTCAGATTTCGGTCGATAAACGATATGAGTTCGCTTTCGTGTATTCTCTGAACGAGGTTTTGTTTCTTCAGTGTTTTGTAATTCTCGTTGTTCGTGTTTGCATGAAATGTCGGGTAGATTCCTTTCTTCTCCTTTACTACCAGACCTTCTTTTTGTAATGCCTTCAGGTGGTTTATAACCGAAACCTGTGCGAGATTGATCCTTCTTGATATCTCCCGTATCTGGAACCCTTTCCTTGGAAAATCGAAAAATTCCTGCATTACCCTGTATCTGCTATATTTTTGTAGCATATGATATAATTTTATAGCAAGTGATATATAAATATATCGGTTTAATCAAGACAAATGTAATAAAGAATCCAAACCAGTCACTGAACTAAGAGTAGAGATCAGGAACCAGAACGACGAAGTGGTCATGGAAGGGGATGCGTGGGTCTATACGATGGGAACTGAATAAAATTTGTTTTTATAAAGTAGTGAAAAAAAAGAATAATATGTATGATGCATGCTCATCAGTAAAGGACGGAAAGGATTTTGGGCTAAAATCGCGTTACATGGAAGATCACGCCCTTTTCGCTGATTTGGTTAGCCTCAGAGATAAAATTATTTCCCGGACAGAGAATGATAAGGAAATCAAACATATAATAAAAGGCACGGAGGGTTACACCGGGACGAATGAACCACTGGGAAATGGTTTTTTCTACAATACGATTGGCACGCCGCAACAGCTTTCTTTTGCATTACTCATGTCCGGACATCCGGTCGTTCTCGGACTGATAGACAATGATTCAGTAAACCCGGAAAACTTTGATTTTTATCCCCTGATTAAAGAAAGTGTTTTGTCTGGGTTTAGAATAATCGATCTCGGCTGCGGGAGATACCCGACTTTCGCAAACTGTGTTCATGCGCTGGGAGCTGAAATACACACGTCTGACTGGAAGCCCGCCGATGAGATAAGATTTCAGCATGCGGACATGAAAAAAAGGTATGTGAGTGTTGATTTCAACAAACCGGAAGCCGTTGGAATGCTTCTGGAAATGACCGGAGGTAATTTTGACATGGTGACCGCCTCCGCGGTGGATGTTGTTTATTTTGATGATAATCTTCGTATAGACGGTGTTCTCGATGAAAGGGTAGAAGAAATTGCCGCCGCTTTGGTGAGGCCCGGGGGCTTCTTTTGCTTTCCCGTATAGCATTATTGTACGTATTACAAAGAACCTGTCCTGTGAGGATTCACTTCTTTCCAGTATTTCTTGAAAACGGTCTTGAAAGCGTCTCCGGTGATAGCGATTCCGTTCGCGTGCCTGAAACAGCAGGAGGTGCCGAGATAAACATATTCATTCCCGCTTCCGAGATCAACATAACCTTCCCATTCCAATGCCATGTTTAAACCATTAGATGCAAATTTTTTATACCTTTCTTTGGACAGGATTCTCTTTAAAACATTTTCTTACCAACTATAACCCATGATAGGTTTTGGGGACATGATCACTCGTCATCTCGCGAGGGAAAAACGGACGAAAGACGTTGGACGTTATTATCCCTCTGAAATAGGCGGATGCCTGCGAAAGGTCTGGTTCTCTTACAGGTTTCCCAAGGATGTTGATCCTGAAGTGATCAAGATATTCCACCTTGGTAACATGATCCACGACTTCGTGGCGGAAGTGATGAAGAGCGAGAAGAACCCGGAAGTCACACTCGTCGGGGAGGAGGTACCGTTTACCATAGAGGACGGCGATTTCACGATCTCCGGCAGGATCGACGACATAGTCATGCTGGAAGGCGAAGATGAGAAGATACTCGTGGAAGTAAAATCCACGAAGATGACCGACATTCTCGACGGACCCAAGGACGAGCACGTCATGCAGCTCCAGCTGTACATGTACGCCATGAAGATATTCCGGGGTATTGTCCTGTACATAGAGAAAAACACGCTCAAAACGAAGGAATTCGAGGTCAAATATGACCAGAATTCGGTCAACGAGGTGATGAAACGCTTCCGCGCGCTCCACGCCAACCTCAAGGCAGAGACCGTCCCTCCCGCCGAGGCGAAGGAGAACCCGGACAAGAGATGGATGTGCAAGTACTGCGACTATCTGGAAGAATGCCAGAGAGCCGAGATAGATGGAAATTAGGCTATTTTTATCATTTATAAATAGTAAAATACTATATATTATATGGGTGTTAAGTTCACATCTTGCATCAGCGAAGGCTTCGGCAATTCAGTCGCCGGAATGGATGAAGCATTTAAGTACAAAGAAGTTGACAGAATGAGCACTGCTTACTTCCACCCGGAAGGCGCAAGCTTTGTTTTCTCACTCACTTTTCCCGAAATGAACGTTTTCAGGGTGTTTCTCATCCCGAAAGGAAAGGACCCGGTGGATTACAGTTACGAGTGGCCCGTTATCACCGGAAGAGGAATGACACAGCATGATAATTTTTTCAGGGAGTCATCCGAAAAAATGAATAATGGTTACGAAAACCTGGGTTCCCTTGTAGAAGAAGGATGGGATAGGGTATGGATGATGATAGGTCCGGGAATGGAAAAACTTACTCCCCATATCCTGACTGTAAAAAACGAAAGGGGTAGCTCAGCACCCGTTTTGGTTTCGGAACCCGTTGATTACGGTATTTTAGGGTCATCACTGATTGAAATGAGCCAAATTGTAAATGATATGGGATACAGTGAAATGAAACTGAACGGGGTTTATCCGGATAATTCTGTTAAAACCGCAATGGAAAGAATACAGATAATGACAGATAATCCGAGAATGATACACAGCAAATTCAGATTGGGTGAGGATCCAACACCGCCTGAGTTTTCCGGGTATTCCAAGAATGTTTTCGCTGCCGTGGACTGCCAGGCAGCCGGCCTGTACACTGAAGACGATAAGAACATCAGGAAAATACTTTCCGGTTTCATGCATCCTGACCATAAAAATAATATTTTCGTGATCTGATATGACCGTAAAACTCAATGCTTATCTTTTCGGAGAGCAAGTTCCTGATCTAAAGGAGGCGCTCCGGTACAAGAAATTAAATTACGATAGTCATCTCCTCATCCATCCGGAAGGCGCTGATTTCATGTTCGTGAGCAGGAACGTCGGAAGGTACAGCAATTTCCTCATATACAGCATCCCTGAAGGGATGAGTATAAAGGATTTTGATAACCTGACGTGGCCGATAATAACCGGCAGGGATATCAATGCATACGGGAAGCATTTCGTTTGCGCTCCCCGTTTCGGGCATAAAAAGTTCCTGAAGAATATTCTTAAAAAAGGTGGCGACAAAACATGGTTCATTGTAGGCCCTGGGATGGATCAGCTGACTCCGCATCTGGCTGAAATCAAGGAAAGCAGCGGAAACTATGGTCCTGTTCTGATATCAGAACCCCTGAATTACGGTCTTATGGATGATTCTCTCGTCACCCTGCGGGATTACATGGTTTCCAATGAATTCACGGAGCCTTATCTCATAGACGTCGATCCGGAGGGTACGGTGGACGAGGCCAGGAGAAGGATAAGGATCATAACCGAATCCCCGAAAATCGTCCGGTGGAAAGGCAGGTTCGGGATAAGCAGGCCTCCGGAAAGGATAAGAGAACATAAAGGCCATGTCTACGCCGTGGTCGATTTCCAGGCCGCGAAAGAGCATTCAATTGACCCCCGCGGGACCGAGGAGAAGCTTAAGAAGTTCCTCCACCCCGATTACAGCGACAATTTCTTCATCTTTTAGCCGTCTTTGAACTTATAAAAGTTGCTTTTAATTGTAATCCTATGAGCAGAGGAAGACTGAAATTGTACCTGGAACCTGGCTGCGATCCGGGAGACGTTCTGGGATTCTTAGGGCTGCCAAAGACCTATCCGGTCGATTTCAAGAGCGGAATCAGCGGGGACGAGCCGAGGAGCATGACCGTTCCAAGCCAGTGGAGTCCGGGCGCTTTTGACGACGCAGAAGCAATGAGGGAAAGGGCCAATAAGTTCGGAATGGTTTATTCTGATAAGACGGAAATTCTCAGGTGTTAAAATTATATACCGGTTCTTTACGAATAATAAAGCATGGAAAGGGACAGAAAGGGACTGATGGCTCCCGACATGATAGTATTTTTTAGCTCTGCTCTGTTCTTCATGGTGATGTGGTTCCTTCCGCTGCTGTTCGTCGACATAGGGCTGAGCGGCGTCCAGATAGGAATCCTTCTTTCGGTTTACATGTTCGTCTCCCTCTTCAGCTCCTTCCCGATAGGGGTGATAAACGACCGTTTCTCCATCCGGGAGGTCATATTCGCCGGCCTGATACTCTCCTCCCTTTTCATGTTCGGGTTTTCCGTCCTGAAAGGGTTCTGGTTTTTTATGCTCTATTACGCCATGGGCGGCCTGGGGCACAACATGGTCAACACATCCCTGAGAAGCCTTATATACAAGCTGTCCAGGAGAAGGAGCGAGGACATGAATCTTGGGGTTTTCCAGTTTTTCATGTCTTTTGGCGCCAGCATAGGGTATATTGTCGGGGGTTTCCTTATCTTCATTCTCGACTTTGACCTGACCCTTATAATCGGATCCCTTCTCATATTTATCCTCTCATTTTTATCCTTTCTCGTGCCGAAGGTGGACATCAGGAAGTTTTCTTTCTGGGAATACAAGCACAGCCTCCTGAAGAAATCGGTCTTCCTTCTCCTGTTTCCGGTGTTCCTTTTCGGAACCCACTGGGGTGCTGAGCAGACGTCTTACAGCCTTTTCCTGAGGAATTTCCTCGGTCTTGACATCTTCTATTCCGGTCTTTACATGGGCTTCAGCCTGATGGCAATGGCGATAGGCGGGATTTACGCAGGGAAGCACATAAACAAGACCCGATACCCGAAAAAGCTATTCCTTCTTGGCATCCTGATGTCCGGGGTTTTCAGCATCCTTATGGCAAACCCTAACCTTTATCTCTCTTTCCTTTCGAGGTTCCTTCACGAGATCGGCGACGGCCTGATGATGGTCAGCTATTACATAATACTTGCTGACATATTCGACAAGAAGATAATAGCCGGGGAATCCAGCATCGCCTACATGGCCCTGGTTCTCGGTGCCATTGTGGGGGCACCGATATACGGTCACATAGGATTCGTTTATGGCTACCATTTCCCCTTCATAATTTCCGGTTTCGTGAGCCTTTTCTCCCTCATGATCATCATGGCCAGGCAGAAACTTATCAAATTCTGATCTTGGCTCACTCTGGAAAACCCTGTCTTTTTAAATATAATTTTGAAACTAAGATTCAAGGCGGGATTTGGATGAATTTTAGACTATTTTCCATAATATTTGTTTTTCTTTTCGTGCTGCCTGTTCTTGCTCAGTCGCTGGAGCTTGCAGGTTTCGAGAGCTTTCCCGTCTTCCTTGAGGCAGGCAAGCCGAAGGTTCTGGACGCGACCGGACCCGCTTCCGTCATGCTGGAGGTTTCCGTGAAGGAGAACGTCATCGACGGCGTCGTTTCCGTCGCTTCTTACACTGAGAACCCCGTGGAATACGGCGTCGAAGGCAAGAAATCTGCGAAATTCATAGGTGTCCACGTAAGCGACGACATATACGGCAGTCTTGAATACATCGACCTCGAGATACATTACAATGAGGATGATGTGGCCGGCGAGGGGATAGACGAGAACACGCTCAGGATATACGAGTGGAACGTGATGGAAAAGGAATGGAGGATGGTTTCGACGGAACTGGACCTCCACAACAACATCCTCAGGACGAGGATAAAGGAACCCGGCATGCTTTCCGTTTACGGGAAGGAATTCCGGATGATTGACGAAAAATGTTTGGAAAGATGGATCTGCTCCGACTGGGGGGAATGCATGAACGGAGTCAGGGACAGGATATGCGAGGACATAAGCGGCTGCGGTACGCAGGATGATAAGCCCGAAGAATTCGAGGACTGCGTGGTGGAGATTGTTTCGGATGACAATCAGCCCACCGGTATGATAATTACCGAGAGAACAAACTTGTTGGTTGTTGGGGTGGTGATCTTTCTCGTCATCGTGCTCGCTGTTCTGATCTATCTTTTCATGGTGACAGTAAAAACCTGATCATCCGGGTTCTCCCGTATCATTTCTTCTTCTTGCTACGGCCTTTCTGCCTCTTCCCGGCCTCTTTTGTCTTCGTTATCGTGTATCCCTTGTCGACCCCCGAAACCTCCATGGGATGCTTAACCACGTAATAGACGGCTACCAGAATAAGAACTATCACGTATATCGCCACGAACAGGAACACCGTTATGATTATGAACGCAAGGACACCCATCCCGGCGATCGCGATGAACGGCAGAGAAGGCGCCAGGAATTCTATTATCGCGGATCCGTAGAAAAGCGTGATCATTGCTGAAATAATAAGTATTATCATGGCCAGGATTGTCGCCCCGCCGAGTGTCAGCAAATATCTTTTTTCAGGAATATCATCACCTCTTGCCCATCGATCCGAGTATCGCTCCCGCGGCGAAACCTCCGGCCGCCCCGTGCCCCTGGGGCATGTACTCGGAAAGCTTCCCGGCGAGTTCGGATACCGGCATGCTCTGCACCCAGACCCTTCCCGGTCCCGTGCACGTCGCCAGGAACAGCCCTTCTCCGCCCCATATTATGTTCTTCACTCCCTTCACCCTTTCGACCGAATAGTCAACGGAAGCGTCGAACATCGCAAGGTTTCCCGTGTCCACACGTATTTTTTGTCCGGGCTTGAGGTCTATAACGCTGACCTCCCCGCCCACGTTGAAGAATGACAGGCCCTGTCCAGTCAGCTTGATGAGTATCAGCCCTTCCCCTCCAAGGAATCCCGCCCCCATCTTCCTCGTCCACGTCGCGTCGAATGTGACGGACGTTTCCGAACAGAGGAACGCGTCCTTCTGGGCTATTATCGCTTCTCCCCGCCTTATGTTGAGCGGTATTATCTTGCCGGGGAATTCGGAACCGAATGCCACTATCCCAGGCCCGGCGACCGGCGTGAATTCCACCAGGAAAAATGACTCACCGGCGAACTTCCTTTTTATCGCGGTCCAGAATCCTCCCTTCATCTTGGTGTCCATCTTGACGTTGTCGCTCATGAAAACAAGCCGGCCGCTCTCCGAAACGATCCTTTCTCCTTCGGCGAGCTCGGTGTTGAGAATCTGCATCGTTGTTCCCTGGAGATCGTACTTCATGTGTAATCTTTGTTTTGTTTTATAATAAATTTTCAGGAAACAAAAAACCATTTAAAACTGAAATACCATTATAATTGACTGACAGCTTTTTTTATTCAGATTAAGCTGTCCTTCGAAACACTGGGTTGATTTTATGGTGAGCTGGCTGAAGAACCTGCGGGTGATGTACCATCAGAGAAGGATACAGGACCTTTCCCACGTAATAAGGGTGCTGAGGGACATGAAGCACGTGGACAACATAAAGCACATACACGACGAGGACATCCTCTTCTTCACGGGAAAGATGATGGCCCACCTGGAAAAGATACGGGAGATCCGCGGGACGAAACTATAGGGAAAGAAGCATGCTTCGCATGTTTCGTGTACTCCGGGTCGACTTTAACTGTGCCTGTGTCAAGTACCCCGGTCCGGCCTTTCCCGATCTTATTTATTAATGAGAAGCTCATAATTAACCATGGTCTGGAAAAGGATAATCATCCACACACTGATGCTGTTCGTGACTACGTGGGTGATCGGTGCGGTATTCTTCCCGGTTCATTCCGATCCATGGATCAGGTCATTTCCTCTGATAGGGGAGACGTCGGCTTATTTCGTGATCCTCATAGTGCAGCTGGCGCTGGTTTGCGTGATAATACCGATATTCTACTCGTATTTCTTCGTGAAGACGTACGAAAAGAAGATGCTCCTGATACCGCTTGTTTACGTGATCCTTTCCTTCATGGTTTTCCTGTCTTTTTCGTACACCCAGGGAGCCAGCTTCGGCGAAGTAATGAAATTCGGGACCAACGAGACCATCGATTTCGGAACAGGCATCACGGCCAGCGTTCTCGCGTCGAACCCCATATCCACGTTCTCCTCGGCGGCCGAATACTCCTTCATGGAACGGAGCGAGGTCCTCCCGTGGTATTTCAGCATAATGGCGGCGGTGATGGGGCTGATAGCCTTTTTCCTCTCGTTCTATCTTGGATTCATAAGAACCGGGGAATGATTAAACCCTTTTTAGCGTTTCAATCAGAGGTTCCATTTCAGGTATGAACAGGTCAGGGGCGTCTTCTATTCTTCCTTTGTACAAGTTTTCCCCTGAAAGAGAAACGGACATCTCGTTTTCATTCGTTCCGGCATTAAAACTAAAATTGGTGAGTGACCCGGGCGGACTCCACCTGATGTGCATATTTTCTTCAGGTATCCCGCTGTTTCTGACAATGTTCATGAACCTTTGTATCGATTTGAAATGTGTTTTTGCCATGGTCAGGTAGTCTGGTGCAATCTCTCTTTCCCCTAGTGACAGCCCTTCTACAAAATTAAAGTAAAATTCCGGTGTTATTATACCGCCTATCGGAGCGTACAATATGAGATTTTCCGGGTTCCCCAGTCTGTTCAGTGCCCTGTCCAGAAAGACCAATGACCTTTTAGTTTTTGAGTACATGAAATGGCCGCCGTAAGCACCGTCTCCGTTTGCATTTTCCGGCGCTATTACCGCCCCTATGCAGGTATGAATGGGCGTGAATCTTGCGGTGCTTCCGCTGGGAATGTATACTGCACAATCATCCTCAGTGATTTTGTATTCCGGCATGATCACCTCACCCTCAACTTTCTAAATATTAACTACTTAATAGTTAAAATTATCCTTTATAAAGCTTATTTTTATGCTTTTTGAGACAATATAGATAGTATGGTTGACAAATACCTGAATTCCGGCGAGAGAGTGATCTTCGTGACAAAGAACGAGGTCAGGGTAGGCGAGGACAAGGGCTTCCAGGCTTTCGTGACCAACCAGCGCCTGATCTTCCTCAATCGCAGAGGTTTCGTGTTCAAGAAGGACAAGATGAAAGACGCCCTTCTCAAGAACGTCAACGGCGTCAATCTGGAGGAGAAGGGGTTCCTCCGGAAACGAAAAGAAATGGAGATCCGCTCCCATGGCGAGAACTTCAGGCTGTTCGGAGACCATTCCGACCTGACCGGCCTTCACCGGGTCATAAACGAGCGGCTTGCGGCAATTGTCTAATGTCCCTGAACGCATTTTTCGGAGACATACAGTTCCACGCTGTCCTTTATTCTTCCGCTGTTCCTTTCTTCGACGCTTGCTGTCAAAATTACATTCTTTCCCGCGAAGCTTTTCAGGTTAATCTCCTGATCGCACTTCATATAAGTAAGACCTGTTCCGGTGTTGTGCATGTATGAACAGTCCAGAGCGGAGCCCGTGGCAACGTTCGAACCCCTTTCCGTAATGCTGAAGTCCGCGTTTCTGAGATCGTAACCGGTTGCTGTAACCACGAGATTGGTGCTTGTTCCAGTTCTTTCCCCGTCTGCGGGTTCCAGTATTTCGATGGTTGGAACGTTGTCCTGTCCGAGTGCGTTCAGGGGCATGATAGCGAGCAAAAGGATAATTAACACGAAAGCGAATTTCATCCTCCCACCTCCTGCTTGATGGTTGGAGGAAAGTCTTACCCGTGTTTCGGTTTTCTTCGGTTTTTACCGAAAAGAAATCTTCACCTGGTAATAAACGAACAGCTGCTTGTGAAGTGATAATCATTTCTTTACTGAGGCTCCGTTTTCCATGGGATTTCCGTGTAATTGGAGAAAACCCTGCAATAAACGGAAGGAACCTCAATCTCGGCGCCTATTAACGTGGGTTTTCCGATGAACATGTAAAACAGCCTGGGTTCATCAGGAAAGTCTCCTATTAAATCCTTTATTATTGCGCTTTTTGACATTTTCATTTCAATACCTTGAATAAATAGAACTCAGCTATTTAACTGCTTCCCGTAGCACCCACCCGAGAAGTACTGGTCGTCCGTGCAGACCGATCCGTCCGGGAGGACACATACACCGTTAGAGTATTCACCATACCTGTCCATGCAATCGCCTTTCGCCGGCGGGAGCGTTCCGGGGTATATCCTGGAATGGCACTCCCTCTCCCTGCAGATGTATTCCGGGTTCAGGTAGTCGCACTGCTCGTCCGTCTGGCAGCATGAGGCGCAGTAGCATTCCCCGAATTCGCTGCATTTGGCGTTCGGGTAAAGATGCGTGCACCCCATCCCCCTGCAGTCCACGTTGAACTCGCATCCCCTCGTGAGCTGGTTTATCTTGATCGATTCCACTTTACCGTTCTCCACGACCACTATCGCCTCGTACGTGTCCACCACGTCTTTCGTGCTTGAATCGGTCACGAAGCTGTATACGTATTCCCAGCAGAACCTGCAATCCAGCTGCCTTACGTTCTGGAAGGTGATGTCCCTCCCGTTCTTCGTCAGGTACGTCTCGCTCTTCCTGATCTCCTTTTCAGCCGTGATCTTGGACAGTTCTGCTGTGTAGGTCTTGACGAATTCGCCCCCGGAGTATTCGCATCCGAGTATTCCGTACTGCAGGTCGCAGTCCATGGTGCACTCGTTCGTTTCCTTCGGCTCCTCGCCGCTCCTGTAGCATTCGCAGTCGCACCTCGAAAGCACCGGTTCCCTGAAAGATGTGCAAAGGTCAGCCTCGTCGCAGAATCCCGGCTGCATTGCCATTTTGCACGCATCGCTTTCCTGTCCCGGAGCGACGAGAGGGCAAGAAATGACGGAATCGTCGATCGCAATCAGCTCGAAACCCTTTCCGGGGGTCTCGTAAACGACCTTCAGATAATTATCAACGCACGCGTGCACGCTTGACACTTCAGCGTTCCCGCACAGCGGTTCCGCCCTCTGGATGAAATATCCTGTGATACATCCGGAGTTGGCTATAATGAAGATCATGCCCAGAAGCACGAATATCCACAGGAATTTATGCGTTGCCATATCCTTTCTATGTGGGTAAATTTTATATACTTTTCACCATATGATAGTAAATAAAAATATTATTTTTTATGGTTCAACCATGGTTTTTATTTGTTCGGTCCAATGAAGGGTATGGGAAGAGGATGGGTACCAGCCAGAGAAATATATGCTTTTCTTGAACAGGGCAACGCAGTGAAATTAACATATAAGATCCGTCTCTGCCTAAATACTTCAGGGTCAGGAAATTATACCAGATTCACGATGTAACCGAAGATTGTATTGTTCTCAGAGATGGTAATGGAAAAAAATATCATGTTAATTCTGCTTATCTCCAGGCCAAACGACCTTCATGGATGCGTGGATGAATATGGCCGAAAATGAGCGTACTTCTGCGAAATATTTTATCGGCGGAATGCCGTATATATTCGCTGCAGTCCTTATGGCAGGCGTAACGACGAATCTGAGCGAATTTTATGATCAAAAATCGGAAATCATCGGCAAGGCGATTAACGGGGTGCCTCTTTCTGTGGAAACTGATCAGAAATTATACAAAATGATCGGTGAACAAAATTTATATTAAGCCGGCATCAACATAATAATATGGCATATCGCATCAAAGCACTTATTATCTTCGTCATAGGCGTGATAATAGCAGCATCCGGGATAGTGATTTTGATCCAGTTCCCGGACCTTTTCCAGGAGAACACCAAGACATATTCCTTCGCGATAATGCTGGTGGGTCTCGTTTTTGTGGCCTTCGGCGCGGTGTGGGGGAAGAAGAGGATAGTAAAGGAAAAGAAGAAGGGCGACTTCTTTTCCCAGGCCATGAAGAAGTTCGACGACAAGGGAAAGGGAAAGAAGGAAGAAAAACCCAAGGAAAAGAGGAAGGGCAGGGGATTTTTCGGCAGGATGAAGGACAAGAAGGAAAAGCCGGAAGAGCCCGCAAAGGAGGAGCTCTCCGGGAAAAAGCTGGATTCCTTCCTCAACACGGCGGAAAAAAACGTCGTCAAGATATACATATGCCCGGGATGCGGGTCGGAGAACCCGGAAGGGCACAAGTTCTGCTCCGAGTGCGGGAAGAAGCTGAAGTTTCTGAAACCCCCGAAAAAGGGAAAGAAATAGGTCCGTTTTTATATTGTTTCGTTCCAACTATATTCTATGCGTGGTGTCGGGCGGGTCATTTTAGCCGTTCTGGTGATATTTTTCGTGATACTTTCCATAGTCATGAGCATATACGCCGACCTTTTCTGGTTCCTCATGCTGGGATACGAGAACGTTTTCCTCACGATCCTGTTCACCCGTCTGGAGCTGTGGTTCCTGTTCTTCTCGCTGTTCTTCATTTTTGCGCTGGTTAACATAGGCGTTGCCAAGAGAACGTGCATGGGGAAGGGGAAGAAGAAGAGGAAGACGAAGACCGAGGACAGGATAACGATAATGGTTTCGTTCTTCATTTCCGTCATAATAGGCTCGGTCTTCTCGAACTGGGAGGTCGTCCTCAGGTACCTCAACCAGGTCCCCTTCCAGGGGAACGATCCGGTATTCGGCCTGAACATAGGGTTTTACGTTTTCGATCTTCCGTTGTACTCGTTCCTTATAGGATTCGCGGCAGCGACCGTCGTCCTCACGCTCGTCATAACCTTCATTTCCTACGCAGTCTATTCCCAGTCCTTCAGGAAGCAGGAGCCGGGCGAGAATGCCGTGCTCCAGATGCCTAATGTCCCTTCCTATACCATAGACATGAAGGCGATGGAGAAGAAGGTCGTCCCCCATGCCAGCTTCCTTATAGGGTTGCTATTTATTGTGATTTCCGTTGCCCTCTTCTTCGGGAGGTACGGTCTTCTGTTTTCCCCGGCCGGTGTCGTGTTCGGGGCGGGGTACACCGACATACACATAATGCTACCTCTGATCACGTTGCTTTCGGTCGTTGCCTTCATAGTCGGCATACTGTTCATTCTCAACTTCAGGATGAACAGGACCGGCCTGATACTCAAGCTGATAGGAGGCTTCATAGCCATAGCGGTTCTCGGGATGATCGTCTCCGGAGTGACACAGGCGTTCATCGTGACACCGAACGAGTACAACCTCGAGAGCGAGTACATAGGGAGGAACATCAATTTCACGCTTGCCGCATACGGTCTCGACAGCATGAACGAGAGGATATTCCCGATCTCCTACAACCTTTCCGGTTCTGACATAGAGAAGAATTCCGGGACAATAGACAACATCCGCCTGTGGGACTGGAGGCCGCTGATGATCACATACAACCAGCTCCAGCTTTTCCGTACATACTACAGCTTCTGGGACGTGGACATAGACAGGTACAAGATAAACGGCGGCTACAAGGAGGTCATGCTTTCCGCGAGGGGGCTGGACACGGGGAACCTCCCGGAAAAGGCAAAGACGTGGATAAACGAGCACATGGTTTACACGCATGGTTACGGGCTTGTCATGAACCCGGTGGATAAAGTCACCGCTGACGGCCAGCCCGAGTTCTACATGCAGGACATACCCCCCAAATCAGATTATTTCACGGTCGACAGGCCGGAGATATATTACGGCGAAGGGATGAATGAATACGCCCTGGTGAAAACGACGACAGAGGAATTCGATTACCCCAGCGGCGAGCAGAACATTTACACCAGCTACGAGGGGACCGGCGGCGTTCCGCTTTCCGACGGTTTCAGGCGGCTGGTCTATGCAGTCAATTTCGGTTCAATCGAGCTCCTGCTTTCGGGTTCGCTTACAGAAGAAAGCCGTGTCCTGATGTACAGGGACATAGGCGAGAGGGTATCGTCCATCGCTCCCTTCCTGTCGTACGACCGTGACCCTTACATAGTCCTTTCGAACGGGAGGCTGTACTGGATGCTTGACGCTTACACGACGACTGACATGTATCCATACTCCGAGCCGATGTACGTCGGCAAGAGGAGCTATTTCAACTATATCAGGAACTCCGTTAAGGTGGTCGTGGACGCATACAACGGTGACGTCACATTTTACGTGATCGACAGCGACGACCCCGTGATCAAAGCATACGGGAAGATGTTCCCCGGGCTTTTCGAGAGCTTCGAGAGCATGGATCCGGACCTGAAGGACCACATTCGCTATCCTGAGGACCTTTTCAGCATACAGGCGGCCCTTTACTCCGAATATCACATGAACGATCCGAGGGTGTTCTACAACAAGGAAGACACCTGGGTTATTCCTAACGAGATATACAGGGGTTCCAGGCAGGAGATGCAGCCCTACTACGTTATAGTCAGGCTTCCCGGGTACGAGAAGGAGAAGTTCATATTGATGATACCGTTCATACCGAGGGGGAAGGAGAATCTCATCGGCTGGATGGCGGCTGTGTCGGACTTCCCGGACTACGGCAACCTGGTGGTCTACAAGTTTTCCAAACAGGAACTCACTTACGGTCCGATGCAGATAGAGGCCAGAATCGATCAGGACACCGAGATATCCCAGCTCATCACACTCTGGTCCCAGGCCGGGTCCGACGTGATCAGGGGAAACACGCTGGTCATACCTATCGAAGACTCGATCGTCTACATAGAACCGTTGTATTTGGAAGCGACAGAAAAGGGAACCCTTCCCGAGCTGAAGAGGGTCATAGTGGTATACGGGAACGACCTGGTGATGAAGGATACACTCGCTGACGCTCTGGCGGATGTGTTCGGAAGCGTGACCAGCGTCCCGCAGAAGCCTCCGGCAGGCCTTCCAACGACTTCAGACGAGACACTGTCGCAGATATCCGATCTTTACGGCAGGGCCCAGTCATCCCTCAGGACGGGCGACCTGAAGACTTATGCAGAATACATGGAACAGATAGAGCAGCTTCTCGAGAACTGGAAATCCTCTTAAACAGTCAAAAAATCAGGCCATGTGTTTCTTCACTATCTCTACCATCTTCTCATGATGGATGCCGTTGCTGGAGACGGCTGCAGGCCGTTCCTGCCCCCTCACCGGGACGTATGTGAACTTCCCGCCGGCTTCCCTTACTATCACGTCTCCCGCCGCTATGTCCCACGGCTTCGGGTCGTTGTGGAACCCGTAATCCATCCCGCCTTCCGCTATCATGCACAGTTCGATGGAACAGCAGTGGAGCATCTTCCTCCCGAGATGAGGGACTGTTTTGAAGAACTCCCTGATTATTTTCTGGCATTTTTCCACCCGCTTCTTGTCTGTATGCGAGTCAACCACGAGGCAGGGCAATCTCATACTTTCGTCTGAAACCCGGAGCCTTTTCGTTTTCCCTTCATGCTCGACGTATGCCCCGCTCCCCTCGGAGGCGAAATACAGTTTTTTGAAGAAAGGGGCGTAGACCACTCCTATTATCCCCTTCCCGTTGTGGCGAACGCCCATCGAAACGGCGAACACGGGATCCCCGCGAACGAAGTTGTTCGTCCCGTCCAGGGGATCGATCACCCATTCGTATTCGTTCCCCTTCTTGTCCGGGTTCTCCTCGCTCACTATCCCGTGGTCCGGGTACTTCTCATGTATCGCATTCCTTATGAAGCTGTCGCTTTCCATGTCCGCTTCCGAGACGAAGGAGTAATCTGCCTTCACTTCAGAATTCAGTTCCTCAGCCTCGAAATACTTCAGAAGTATTTCCCCCGCCTTCAGGGCTATCCCCTTCGCAAATTCGAGAAGCTCGGAATTGTCCATATCATCACAATTAGAATAAATTCGGATTCAGATATAAAAATCCCGTTTTTAAAATAATAAATGGTTTTCGCGGGTCAACCTTTATGATCCCGCCTGGACCGGGGTGATTTTATGGAAACAGAAAGAGTGGGTATTCCTCTTCTCGGAGAGAAATTTCCCGATATGACGGTCAAGACTACGCACGGTATTCTTGAGCTGCCGAAACATTTTGCGGGAAAATGGTTTGTGCTTTTCAGCCACCCGGGTGATTTTACGCCCGTTTGCACCACGGAATTCGTCAGCTTCGCGAAGAAGAACAACGAATTCAGAAAACTCGGGAGCGAGCTAATCGGTCTTTCGATAGACCAGGTTTTTTCCCATATAAAGTGGGTGGAGTGGATAAAGGAGAACCTCAAGACCGAGATACCTTTTCCCGTTATAGCCGACGACATGGGAAACGTTTCAAAGAAGCTGGGTATGATACACCCGGGCAAGGGTACGAACACGGTGAGGGCGGTTTTCATAGTCGATCCGAATGGGTTCCTGAGGCTGATGGTTTATTACCCGCAGGAGATCGGGAGGAACATGGACGAGATACTCAGGGCGCTTAAGGCTCTTCAGGTGTCCGACGCCAACAAGGTTGCCATGCCTGCGAACTGGCCGAAAAACGAGCTGATCGGTGATCAGGTCATAGTTCCCCCGGCGAGCGACGTGAAAACGGCCGAGATGAGAAAAAATCAGAAGGAATACAAATGTTATGACTGGTGGCTGTGCTACAAGAAGCTGCCGGAAAATAGGAGGTGATTTGTGTGTTGTCTAAAATACCTATTGATTTGTCAAAAGTGAGAAAAGAGGATATTGATACCGAGATAATGCGTGCGGGCGTCATTGCCGAGCTGGATGCCATAAACCTTTACGAGCAGATGGCCGCGCTCGCCGGCGACGAGAACCTCAGGAAGGTGCTCCTTGCCATAGCCAAGGAAGAGAAGGAGCACGTCGGCGAGTTCCAGACCCTTCTTCTAAGGGCGGACAAGGAGCAGGTAAAGGAGATGGAAGAGGGGAAGAAAGAGGTCGAGGAGATGACGGGGGTGTCCTGATGACCGAATTCAGGCAAATATACAAGTGCGAGATATGCGGGAACATAGTTGAAGTCCTTCACACCGGCGTTGGAGAACTCGTATGCTGCGGGCAGCCCATGAAGCTTATGAAGGAGCAGACAGCTGACGAGGGAAAGGAGAAGCACGTCCCGGTCGTGGAAAGAAGGGAAAAAGTCCTGGACGTCAAGGTAGGTTCTGTTCCCCATCCCATGGAGGAGAAGCATTACATAGAGTGGGTCGAGATCTTTTCCGACGGGACGCTCTGCAGGAGGTTCCTGAAGCCGGGCAACAGGCCGGAGAGCGAATTCTGCCTGGTCTCCGAGAAGTTGGAATCGAGGGAATACTGCAACGTTCACGGCCTCTGGAAGTCGTAAATGACTATGAACTGCCTGATTGAGTGAAGTCAGGCAGCCGGAATTTTTTTTATTCAAACAATTCCAGCACCTTTTTTGATATTTCTCCGGGTTTCAGTATGAAATCGTAATGCCCCGTTTCAATCGCGTTTTCCGGTATTTTCGGATTGCTTGCGGTTTCCGGGTCCTGTATTATTACCTTCGCGCCCCTTTCCTTTGCCATTCCCAGCGCGAAAGATCCGTCATCCCCGTTGCCGCTGAGAATAATCAGGACCATGTCCTCTCCGTAACCGCAATCCAGAAGGCTTCTTATCGAATAATTGAATTCCTGGCGCATATCCGCTGGTTCGGTGTTTACGTATTTTCTTGAAAAAACAATATTTCCGTTACTTTTCAACGGAACATATATGTTGGTTTCCCCCCTTGACAGTTCATGAACCGTAACGTCATGACAATTATAAAACAGTTTTTTGCCCTCCAAAACCGTACCCTCTCTTGCATGATTTTTAGTCAGATTTTTTGCGAATCTCCTGCCAAGGGCGCTGCTGTCGTGACTGTGAGGTATGTGCTCAAGAAAATACACGGACCCCTTACTTTTCAGCCTTTTAAGATATCCGTCCACTGATTCGTAAAATGCCCTGTGGCCTCCTCTTGAACCCATGAAGAATGCCAGTCTGGGTCTTTCGTATTCCATAAAAATAAATGCCGGCAAAAATTTTTATTTTGATCTTTCGGCGTTTGCCGAAGAAATCGGGATGGTTTATAAGGGGCCTAATGGAATAATATATTGAGGTGGTCTTCATGAAATTGCATTATCTGTGCGCTGTTTCTGTGATTTTGATGGTGGTCTTAATTTCCGGATGCGTGACCGAGCAGCCCATAGGCGGAGATACGGACGAGCACGGATGCCTGATAGCTGCCGGCTATAGCTGGTGCCAGAACAAGGAGAAGTGCCTGAGGGTATGGGAGGAGCCGTGCGTGACCAGCTTCGAAGAATGCGTGACGGAGGGGAATCCGGTGATGGAGAGCTACCCGAGGCAGTGCTCGACGCCTGAAGGCGAAACTTTCACCGAAGACACAGGCGGGGAGGCTGGTCTTGCAAACCCGGCTTCGGTGTACTGCCTGGAACAGGGAGGGACGACAGTCTTCCATGAAACTGCCGAAGGAACGGCAGGATACTGCGAGATAGCGGTGGGCGTTTTGTGCGAGGAATGGGAATACTTCAGGTCGAACGGGACCGTCTGCAACGGGATCGAATAGGTCCCTTCCCCTTCTTTCCCGTAAAACGGAAAGTATTTATTCTGCCGGCAAAATATTATATTATAAAAGAGGTGTCTGCATGGGATGCTGTTGCGGGAGCAGTAAGAAAAAGAAGTGATAATAGGCCATAAGGGGTGTTTTAATGGGATTTGTTCAGAAAATCAGGGGTTTGTTCAAGAAAAATAAAAAAGTTGCGGCAGAGCCTGCATAGGGTAATCCAATTGCTGACTTGGCGGGATCGGTATGCCTGTAAAGTTCATGGGGGAAAGGTACAGATGTGAAATCTGCGGTAACGAGGTTAGTGTTACCAAGGTCGGCGGGGGAATTCTTTCCTGCTGCGATCAGCCGATGACCCTCCTCGAAGAGGAATGAAAAGACCATTGACACTTGTTCATTTTTCATTATTCACTACTCCGGGTTAACATAAACGGCGTTATAATCAGGAAACAAAAACCGACATACAGCAATGATACAATCTCTGCAAAACCTATGTTCAAAAATATATTTTTTGACTTATTTTTTTGATCATGGATATGTATATAAACCCCTCTCCACATAACATTAAGTATTATTTGGTAGGTCGGGGTTGGGGTGTTTTTTCGATCTGGATTTGTATTGTTCCAGATCAGTTTTCTTTTCTTTCTGGGTAAGGATGCTGATTTAAAATTTATTTCTAAATACAGCTATGTCTAAAATCCCGAGTTATTGCGTGACCGTGACCAAGGAGAGCGGAAATTTCGGTCCATCGGACGGATACCACATGAGGGACGTATCGACTGATCTTGGAATGACCATGGTTTTAATGGCAGAGCCCGTCTTTAAAGGCAAGGTAATGGTGGTTAACGTCATTGGGCAGATCGGAGAGAGCGAGCTCAAAGGTTATTTCTCAAGATTCGGGAAAGTCTACTGCGAATCTTTGGACGAATGAATGCACTGTTCAAACTTATATTTTTTGCTCCCAATTTCTATGTATGGCCGGTCATAAGATACACGTCACGCTGGATTCCAAGCTTTCCTGGAACATCAATTCGCCCCATCCCGTGATAACTGCGCTCAAGGAGATGGAGAACGGGGGGATGGTGAAGATACATACAGCGGATTCCCTGATGGAAAGGCTGGAGAAGGTGGACCAGAGGACCTACGGGATGATACGGGACGTTACCCACTGGGGGCGCGGAGCGAAAACGCTGGACGACCATACGGACATATGCCTGATGGCAGACCACCACGATTCGAAGAGGGACTATTTCCTGACGCTCAGCGAGGACAAGATCCTCCGGAGGAAGGATAAGCTCGCCAAGCTCGGGATCAACGCGAGGCTGCCTGACACCGAATTCCTTAAAGAGATAAGGGAACACGCCGAGAGGGAGTTCCCGGTTTAGTTTATTTTCGGCCAAGACCGAAACATTCCGAATGGTTTATAAACGGTCTTCTTTTAATAATTGATTATGGCAGATGACAAGATCACCCTGGACAGGGATACTTTCAAGACGCTGGCTTCAGGGACCAGGGTCGATATCCTGAAGTCCCTGGACAGCCGGAGGAAGACGCTTTCGGAGCTTTCCAATCAGTTTTCGATGTCCGTCTCCACGATCAAGGAACACCTGGACAATCTGGTAAAGGCCGGCCTGATAGAACAGGAGGACGACGGCCACAAGTGGAAGTATTACGACCTGACGAAGAAGGGCAAGCGTATTTTACATCCAGAGGACGCCAGGATATGGATAATGCTCGCCGTATCGGCGTTCGCCCTTTTGGGGATAGGGTACGACATGATCTCGAGATACATGTTCTCTCCGTTCTATTCCGCCGCAGCGAACGCTCCCGACGCGCTGATCAGGAGCACCGAAGCCGGGAAGGAGATCGCACAGGCGCCCATGGCCGGGGGAACGGCAGAAACCTTTGGCCAGGCCGCAGTCCAGACAATCCCCTGGCTGCACATAGCCGGAATAGTCGTCTTTGGCATACTTCTTGGCTTATGCGTGGGATACGTCATAATGGCCAGAAAAAGGACTTCCGGGATGTTCGAACAGGCGTGATCTTTACAAAAATTTTATGTAAGAGTCGCTTAAATTATTAACCGGTTCATGATTAATGATGAGTGACGGACAATGCCCCGGGAGCTATTTCATCGGACAGGGTCCGGTTTTTGATGAAGCCATGTACAGAAACGGCCTTAAATCCAAACTGGGTCATAATCCATTTTCCTTAGGAACAATCCAGCTTTTAGACTATTCTTTCGGGTGCTGCGCTGAGACAGAAACCCAGCTCATGGATGTTCTTACGGGAAGAATGGCAGGCGTTCGTAAACTACTCGATCAGGAAACCCTGAGATTAGAAAACGACCAGTCCATCCAGGATTATAGCGAAAAGAAGAGACTCAGCAGAGAACTCCAGACGCTCAACGAGGCCGCGATGAATTTGAACATCGCCGGTTTCGATGGTTTTCTCGATTATGCCCAGAGAAACGGGCTTTTGACTGTATGATACCATGCCAGGAAAATACCCTTCGTCCGGGACAAAGGACTACTTTTCAGGAGGCATGACAACGATTCACCCGTCTTTCGAGTTAATAATGGAAAACCCGTTCGAACCGAAACTATACATTGAGGCCAGGCAAAAAACAGTCGGCCTGAGCAGGGATACCATAGCCGCGCACGCGAGGAAATCGATATCGAACTTCATTGATTTCTGGGGGACCGAGATAGAATTATCGAGTAAAGGACAAAGCTTGCTGACGGAAGATGATATACAGAGAGTAATTAAAAGATATGATGAGGCAGTCAGGCTTCAGGGCATATTAATCACGCAGGGATACGGTCCTTTCCTGAAAGAGCTCCAGGAAAGCGAGCTCTCCGGATGAATTTTTAATTCTTCTTTTCAACTATTCTGATGGAGGAATCCGGATTTTCTGATTTTACCATGGAGCTCGGCGAGTTCGAGGTCAAAAAAACAGGGAAGTTCGACCGGGTCTGGGAAATGAAATACGGCGGGAGCTTCAGTTCCTCCCCGGTCATCTGTGACGGCATAATTTACGTCGGGAACCACGACAGCCACCTTTATGCCATAAAGACATCCGGCGAGCTTCTCTGGAAGACCAGGCTGAGCGGGAGGACCACGCTCTCAGAGCCCGTTATAGACGGGAAAAACATATTTATAGGGGACTGCGAGGGGAACCTTTACGTGATTGAAAAGGGAAGCGGTAAGGTCCTTAGAGAATACAAGGCGGGCGGTGCGATATTTTCTACCCCGTGCCTTTTCGAGAACCTGATAATTTTCGGATGCAAAGACGGTTTCGTTTATGCCATAGACAGAGGAAGTCTGTCCGAGGTCTGGAGGTTCGGGACGGGCGCGGAGATACTTTCCTCACCCACTCTTTACGGCGAAAGGATATACATAGGCTCGTTCGACGGCAATCTTTACTGCCTTGACCCGAAAACAGGGAACGAGCTTTGGAGGTTCCGCACGGGCGGGGAGGTTTTCGCGGCGTTCCCTTTCACGATCGAGGACGGCGTGATCTATTTCGGAAGCTTTGACAACTATCTTTATGCGCTGGATCTGGAAACGCGGAAGGTGGTATGGAAGTTCAGGACCGGGAAATACGGTAACGCCGGCGTCCCGGCCGTCCGCGATGGCGTGGTTTACCACGGGTGCAGGGACGGGATATTTTATGCCATAGACCAGAAAACGGGCCGGGAGATATGGAGGTTCCGGATAAGCGGCGAGGAGATCCTTACCATCAGGCCGGTAATAAACCAGGGCAGGATATACGTCGGGGCGGGTGACGGGAACCTTTACGTGCTGGACATGGACGGAAAAGAGCTGTGGAGGTTCAAGACCGGGGACAGGATATACGAGTGCTTCGCTCTGCACGGAGATACCATATACCTGGGTTCGTACGACTGCAACATGTACGCAGTCGACATCAATACTCACGATACGAAGTGGATATTCCCGTCGAGCGTAAAAACCCCGACGCAGATCAAGCCGGCCTACCACTGTTGGGAGGTGGAGGTAAAGACCCCGACGAGAGAAGATGCGAAGGAAAACGAAGAGGAAAAATACAGCATCAACATGATGGATACCGAGACAACAAGGGACGAATACTCCGTCAAGAGCGAATACGTCATAAAAAGCGAGTACGCCTGAACTATTCCAGCATTTCTTTCGGGACGAAAACGTGCATGCCTGTGTATTCCCCGGCAACTGTTTTCGGCTTCAGCTCACCCTGCATGGTTCCGCTGTTGCCGTCGAACAATGTGAATGATGCTTCTGAATTGACGCCGTTGGTGGACGGGTCCTGGAGCCATACGTAATGCTTAAAGCGGGGGACGTCACCGATGTTCATTATGTCTATACCCCTTCCCCTTATGTCATCCAGCTCAACTGGTTCTGAAAGCTCGGAAAAATAGCGAAACAGCTTGTTTCTCGCGTAAACTTCCCTGTCATCGTAATCCCTGCCTGTTTGCCGAACTCTACTCTCACTGCTAACGGGGTATGTTCCGATCATAAAAACACCTGCCATTATATCAAAAAAAATTTATTTATATTAAATTCAGAAATAATTTGTCAAAACGTAAAAATATTTATTAAATGTTTACCTTTTTGAAAAAAATAAAATTATTTATGATTGTCAATATTAGAAATTTTTTCAGAATATTTGCTGAACAACGAGTTCACCTTCTCAAGTTCCCTGGCCCCGCTTTCCGTTATGGAATAGTATCCCCTCTCGGGCCCCCTGTCCTTGGAGACCCCCTCCTTCCGGACGAATCCGCCCACATCCAGCTTCTTGAGAACGATGTATGCGGTCACGTTCCCGGGGGAGAACCCGAATTCCTTCCTTATCTCCTTCCTGAGCTCGTAGGGGTACATCTTCCTTTTCCTGAGAAGGGAGAGGATGTATATCCAGAGATTGTCGCTGGTCATGCTCTTCTCAAACCTTTCGGAGGGCGAACGCATGATTTACTATTGGAAGGATCCAATATATTATTATGGACATCCCTTCCATGGTCAAACTTTTGTTAACTGATCCCAAGGCCGCGTTTGCAGGAGAAAAGAAGACTGAGCTGCCAGTGATCGTGAAATACTTCGCCGTCCTGAGCGTTTTCTATGCCGTGATGACCAGCGTGTGGAACCTGCTTTTCCCCGGGATTGCGTTCTTTTTCATTTCACTCGTCAGCAATTACGTGATATTCTTCGTCGTAACTTCCATAGAAGGTCTCATAATTCATTTCTTCGCCTACGTGTTCGGGGCGAAAGGGGGGTTGAAAGTGACGCTGAAGGTCGTGTTTTACTCCATGACCCCGGTCATACTGCTTGGGTGGCTGCCATGGATAGGGGCGCTGTTCAGCATATGGGCGATCATGCTCCAGATCATCGGTCTGAAATCCCTTCATGAGATGAGCACGGAGAAAGCCACGCTAGCCGTGATCATCCCCATGGCGATCATGTTCGTGTTCTATTCCATGTTCTTGTTTATGTCGATGTTCTGGTTTTTGATGAATCCGCAGATAATGACGGGAATGGTGTGATTTCCTGCTATTTCACGCCGTAAATTATATATACTAACTATTTCATACTATAAAATAGATAAGTTCATTGGCAACTCGGAACAACATACATGGTTGTCTTTCGCTGTTAGGGGGTTGAGTTTATGAGTAATGATGCTATCGAGATAAGGCCGGCTGAAGGGAAATTGGGGATACTGCTACCGGGAATGGGAGCAGTCAGCACCACGTTTATGGCAGGGGTCGAGATGATAAGGAAGGGGTTGTCGCCTCCGTTCGGTTCGCTCACCCAGATGCAAACCATACGATTGGGCAGGAGGGACGAGAACAGGACGCCGATGATCAGGGATTTCGTTCCCCTCGCCGACCTTAACGACATCGTTTTCGGGGCATGGGACATATTCCCGGAGAACGCGTACGAGGCCGCAAAAAAAGCAGGCGTGCTTTCAGAGAAGCATCTGGAAGGGGTGAAGGAATTCCTGGAGAAGATCAAGCCCATGCCCGCGGTCTTCGATCATAATTTCGTCAAGAACATAAGCGGCTCGAACATAAAGAGAGCCCATACCAAATCCGAACTGGCCGAGCAGATCAGGGAGGACATCCGGAGGTTCAAAGAGGAGAACGGGTGTTCCCGCCTGGTGGTCGTCTGGTGCGCCTCCACCGAGGTATACGTGGAGAGTTCGCCTGTTTACGAATCCATCGAAGCGTTTGAAAAAGGAATGAAGGAGAATCACCCTGACATATCCCCGTCCATGATGTACGCCTACGCGGCCATAATGGAGAAAGTCCCTTTCGCGCACGGGTCGCCGCAGATGGCGGTCGACATCCCCGCCATGGTGGAGCTGGCCAGACGGGAGAACGTTCCCATCAGCGGGAAGGACTTCAAGACCGGCCAGACACTCATGAAGACCATACTCGCACCAGGGATAAAGGCGAGGATGCTGGGGGTGAGGGGATGGTTCTCTACCAACATACTCGGCAACAGGGACGGACTCGTGCTGGACGATCCTGGTTCCTTCAGGAGCAAAGAGATCAGCAAGAAATCCGTCCTTGAGTACATACTCCAGCCGGACAAATACCCCGATCTCTACAAGGACATGTACCACAAGGTCAGGATCAACTACTACCCTCCCAAGGGGGACGACAAGGAGGGATGGGACCACCTGGACATATTCGGGTGGCTGGGGTACCAGATGCAGATCAAGATCGATTTCCTCTGCAAGGATTCGATTCTCGCCGCGCCGGTCGTTCTGGACCTCGCGCTGTTCATGGATCTTGCCCAGAGGGCCGGGATGAAGGGTATACAGGAATGGCTGTCCTTCTACTTCAAGAGCCCCATCCACGCGCCTTCCGTCTACCCGGAGCACGACCTCTTCATCCAGCTGATGAAGCTCAAGAACACGCTCAGGTGGATGATGGGAGAAGACCTGATCACGCACCTGGGACTGGAGTATTACGACTAAAGGCAGTCGAGAATCCTCGAGGAACCGCATCCGTTGTACCTGAAGCATTTCCCGCTTAAGAGATTTCCCTTCAAGTTATTTTATGCACATTTTTCCCAGCTTCGGAAACATTGAAGTGATCTACGTTCCGGATTTAAAGGAAAGCATCTTTATTTCTGCCCCGGAAAGGGATACGGGATACTCGTTACCGATGACATAGACGATAGTCCAGAGAGGTTCGATCCGGAGGGATTTTTTGACCCGCTCTCGCTCCCCGGAGCGGTCAGCGGTCTTGCAAGCGGATACAAGTTCGACGAATTCCTGGGCTCTGTCCGCACCTTCGGGAACAGGTACAGGAGAGAGATCGATTCCAGCCTGGGGGTAAGGCGGAACATGGGAAATCAGACCACCGGAGAAAACACCGGAATGAAATACGGACGTAATAACAGGCAAAGAAAAAAACGTCTGATGAGATGATATCCCTCTCCAGAAATAACAGCAGAATCCGCTTAAAAGATTTACTCTCATTAATTTGGATATTATGACCCAGGACAGGTGCTTCAGGAAGACGTACGGGAACGTTTCGGCGATGGAAATCGACGGGAACTACCACCTTAATTTTAGCGACAGGAACCCCATCGCACTGCCTTCGGAATTCGTCAACCCGGCTTTGCTCAGGGGCGCTTCGAAAAATCTCATCGTCCACTGGAACGGTGACGATTCGCCGGAAAGCCTCGTGGCGGTTTATCTCAACGACGAAAAGCTCACGAGGATATATCCTTTCGAAAAGGATCAGAGGACTGAAACATTTAACGTATTCTCCGCCAGCGGCCTGTCCAAGAAGGAGAGGGGGGACCCGGCGCCCGAGATAGCCGGTGTGATCCCTGTGGTGAACCAGGTGGTCCCCGCCACTGCGGCCAATATCGCTCTTTACATGGACCAGGGAAACGGGCTGATTCACAACGTCTTTTCCGACGGCAGCATTGCTTTGGGCATGGTTGTGGGCGTGCAGGCGTCTTCGAAGGAGATGCCTTTCTGGAAGAACGGCCTGATCGAAATAGAGGACGGCTACGGGCTGAGATTCGACAAAAGGTTCTTCTTCACGCCGGGGGATCCCCGTTACGCCACGATTTTCATGGCCGATGACCTGTCCCAGATAAGGAACAGGTCGGGCAAGCTGGTGCCCCTCGAGTGAGATTTCTGAGCACAATAGCACGATATAAATTTTACTGTTAATTCTAGATATTGGTTGGTGTTCACATGCCGAGAATTTTCATTGCGCATAAAGACGGTGAAGTAGGCTGGTACGCGACCAATTTTCGTCCTCCCAGAGATGATGTCGTTTTCAGGACATATGATGTTCCTGAAAAAAAATACGGAAAAACCCTCGCAATCGCCGGGAGGTTTGCTTCTACTCTTAACAATGATAAAGAATTGAACGTAAATGAAACGATTTCCCCTTCTTTGTCTGAACTGGCTTTCACGACCAGATTCAGGGAGAAGTACCTGGATTTGATGAATTCAATGAAAGAACCCCTGCCGGATCATAATTATGTTTCTTTGTGGACCGATGCAATCAGGATCAGGCATGCTTTATGGCCGTTCAACAATTACGCGGTCGAAGTTGCGGGGAGAGGTGACTTTCCTGTGGAGTGCTGCCAGTCGAGCGACGGGGACTCCATCCCCGGAGAGGAATTTTTTAATGGTCGGGTCGTCGTCAAAAGGAAGTTCTTTTGAACTCAATAATTTTAATAGGGAGAACAATTCTTTATAATGAGAAGGGAAACCATCATTTTATCTTTGTTTATTCTCGTCATCCTTTCAAGCGGCTGCGTCACCGAGACCCCCAGGAACGAGTCCTCTGTTCCCAGGATACAGGAGATGGGGATACTGGAGGAAAGCATACCGGAGAGGTACGACATAATCTTTTCTTCGGTAAGGCACGTACTGGACAAGGAAGAGTGCCTGCAGATGAACGGGAAACTGAAGGACAACTTCCTCCTTGACGCTTCCTGCAACCGTGCCATATACCAGTCCGGCGATCTCAGGGCAAGGAGGCAGCTTTACCTGATGGACATGGAAACCTCCGAAACAAAAAGAATCCTGGAAACCCAGTGCTTCCATCTGAGCGGCCAGGTTATAGACCCGCTGACCATAATGACGCCGGCTGCCTGCTCGGATACGGACAACGATCTCCTGATCAACGACAAGGATTTCGTTCATATTTACACGTACAACGTGAGCTCGAAGACGATGGAATGCCTGACATGTGAAAAGGGAATGGAGGCGATAAACAACCCCGACTGGTCCCCTGCGCAGGGGAAGATCCTTTTCTCCGCGAGGAACGGCAGCTTCCCTAACAACAACCACCTCTTCACGATAGACCTGGAAAAGAACCTGGCCAGGATCACTAACGACCCGGAATACATGGACTTCGATTGCTCCTGGTCGGAGGACGGGACGAAGATCGTTTTCTCGAGGATGCCCGTCCCGGCGTTCGAGAAGCCTTCGGGGATATGGATAATGGATTCTGACGGGACGAACCTCAGGCAGCTGACGAAGGGAGGGAATAATCCCGATAACGAGGAGAATTTCGGGCCCTTCCCGGTAGGGATAGACGTCGACCCTGACATCTCCCCGGACAACGGCAGGATCGTGTTCTCCCGGCTCATCACGGGTAAGAGGAACATCCCCTTCGGCGTGTGGCAGCTGGTCGTGATCAGCCTGGCTACCGGGACGGAAACGGTGTACGACTCCGAATACGCGAACATGGTGCCGGAATGGAAGGAGAATGGAATACTGTTCATCCGCCAGTCCTCCGGAGCGAAACCGATGGACATAAAGCAGTCCCTCTACTATTTCGACCCGTCCAGCGTGGAGTTCAGGGAGCTGGAGACCTACCCTTACAGCGTTTTCCCTGTAGGAGCAGCGGGAGCGAGCTGGGTTTAGTTCTTTCCTCAGAAATCACATAACAGATATCATGCCCCGGAGCATTCCCTGCAGAACGAGATACGCCACGAGGAACGTGGCGACGGGTATTACGTAATACAGCAGCTTCTTCCATTCCTTACCCCGGATGTACCCGAAGAAGAAGAATACCGAAAAGGAAAGGTAAGCCACGAAAAAGAGAAGAACGGGATCCCCGACCTTCGGTATGCTGATCATCATAGCCTGCATGTACTGGGGGACTGCGACCGCTTCCATCTCCGCCCTGATCATGTTCTGGAATGCGATTATCATCGAGTTTACGGCCATTATGAGGGATATGAAGAAACCCGCTATAAGGGAGAGAAGAAGGTTGTGCTCTTTCAGCACCCCCTTCCTTACCATAAGGAGCCATGCAACGAAACCGGAAACCAAGGAAAGAGCGAAGAAATACGCGTAAGAGAATATCTCGCCGTAACCCGCCGGCGAACAGAAAAGGAGCACGAGCGGCGAGACCATAAGGATCGAGATGTAAAATATTACGGTTATCACCCCGAACACGCTGGCGGCCATCTCCCCCGGACCCGCTTCCTTTTTCGCCATGAATAATATTGGGCTTCCCTGCTTTTAAGACTGCTCAACCGGGACTATGTTCCCGTAGAATGCGTTCACGACCAAACCCCTTTTTCCGCTCATGCTTTCAAGCTGCGTGCCCATCAGATTAAATTCGGTGTCTATAATACCGTTCCCGATCAGCGGAAGACCATCGGATTCTTCCGGCGCCCTGTGAACGAAAAAGAAGGGATCCGGTCTCTTTATTTCATCGTAGGCGATGTTCCCTATGTCTGTTATTTTAGGGTTTTCCACAACCAGCGAACTGCCTTCCGGTATTCTTTCAGTGATTTCCCTAAGGGGCTTCAGATTCCAGAGTAGATAATTCTCGTCTCCCATCCCCCTGAGGTAGAACGATTCTTCAATGTCTTCAGAAAACTGGCGGCTGGGTGAATTTCTGTTGTTTATGTATTCCCTGTAAATCGTTCCGATATCTCTCAGTGCCTTTCTGGCACTTTCCGGGTCTTCGTCGAACATGAACATCAGGACATGGTTAAGGTTCGCCCTGTACAATGGGCTCATGTAGGGTATCTGGTTCGCTTCCCTTGCCAGAGCTCTCCTGTTCCTTGCGCCCTCGTTGAAATACGGGAGTTTAATTTTCATAGTAAAAAGAAGGTGAGTAAATCTTTTAAGTACTGACCGGCCTTGCCACGGTGCCTTTCATCATCCCTTCCTGTTTCGGCGGATGGCCACTGCCGATATTCCGGATTCGGCAGCGTCGCGCGAGAAAAGACCCCCAATCATATCATGTACCATCCGGTTTCAACATGGCGTTCCTTCAGCTTTTCCGACTCCATGAGCCTTTCCGTTATCTTCCTGTTGAACTTTCCCCTGAAAAAATCCTTGACAGCCTTGCCGGACCCCGCGTCAAGGGTTTCCATCATGTCGTGGAAATATGATCCCCCGTAACTGAAGAAGGGTATGCTGAAAAAAGGATCTCCGTTCTCGATTGCATTAACGTACGAATCGATTATCATGCTCTTCTGCCGGTTGTAGGAATTTATGTTGAACATCGTCCATGTGGCTGCGGAAAATACGGCCGGAATGCCCACGTACAGCAAGGCCTTCTGGTATCCCTTCATAATCTTTTACTTTGGGGGTAAATCTTTTATTGAAATACTCCGGAAAAAACTGTAAGCGCCCGGAAGTGTAAAATTATCTCTTTCTTGTGTATTCCGTATCTACCTTTGTTTTGTACAGCTTCAGTGCCTGCCTGACCTCGCTGTCCAGTCCTGAGAATAGCCTTATGTACTGGTTTTCCCCGAGATCGTTTTTAATGTCATTCAAAATGGTGTCAATAGCACCAAATTTCCCCAATATCTTCAGCTTTCCCATAACCTTACTTCGAATGAAAGAATTTAAACCGTTCCTTATCCATGATATTCTGTAAATGTTATAAAGAAAAAGTCTCTATTTTTATTCTATGTACGAATTCGAAAAGCCGGACTACAGGGGAAACAGCATCATTAATTTGATGAGTTCCATTTCCGGTAATTTTGGAAAGAAGCATGATTATCCTGAACTTGGCTGCCTGAAGTCCGGGGACCTTGGAAAATTCAGGAATATAGTTTTGATAGTTATTGACGGGCTCGGGTACAATTATCTGAAAACCAAAAAAAGGTCGTTTTTGCTGGATAACCTCAAGTCAAAGATGACTTCAACGTTTTTATCCAGCACGGTTTGCGCGAACACGTCATTCTCAGTGGGATATCCGCCGCAGCAGCACGCGCTTACAGGGTGGGACATTAACCTTAAAGAAGTCGGTGCGATCACCGCAATTCTCCCGTTTGTCCCCAAATACGGATTCGAGTCACTCTCGAAGGCAAATTTTGATATGAATGGCATCATGGATATAAAATCTTTTCATGAGGGCTTCAAAGGAAAATGCTTTACCCTGATTGACAAAAAGATATCAAACAGCCCCTTTACGAACTATGTTTCAAAGGACACTGAGATAATCCCAACTGGAAATTACAAGAACACGTTCACCAAGCTAAAAAAACTAATAAAAAAGAGATCCAGAAAAAGAAGGCTGATTCACGCTTATATCCTCGAACTGGATTCCATGACGCATAGGGAAGGAGTTAAAAGCAGAAAGGTAAATGAAATTTTCTGGGATTTGGACAACAGGATTAAATCTTTATCCGAATCGGTTAAGGGGACAAATTCACTGATACTCGTAGTATCCGACCACGGCCTGACTGACACGTCCCCGAAGAATGAGATATGGATTGAAAATATTGCCGGGCTGAAGGAATGCCTGACGATTCCCCTGGCGGGTGAGCCAAGGGCGAGGGACGTTTTCATAAGGCCCGGGAAGGTGAAAGAGTTTGAAAGGATAGTTAAGACAAAACTGTCAAAATTTTGCTGGTGTTTCAGGGGAGAGCAGCTGATAAAGGACAATTTCTATGGATTGGGAAAACCGAACAAAAAACTTCTTGAAAGGGTCGGGGATTATGTCTTAATCATGAAAGAGAATTATATCTTAAGAGATAAGCTGGCGAATTACGAAAAACCAGAGAAATTCGATAAAGGGCAGCATGGCGGCGTAAGCGATGATGAGATGTTCGTTCCTTTGATTTCCATTGAATGCTAAATACCATTCCAGAAAGAAATATTCTATAAATTTGTCCAAATATATCATATGGATCCGGTAAAGAAGATGGAAACGATCTACAACATCCGGAAGTATTACGTGTACAACTTCCTGATAAACGCCATGTTCCACACCCCGGTGTTCGTCCTTTTGTTCCAGGGAATGGGCCTAAGCCTGACTTCCATCATGTTCTTGCAGTCGATCGCCTTCGTTACTGTCTTCCTTTTCGAAGTGCCTTCAGGCGCTCTGGCCGACCTCTGGGGACGAAAGAAGACGATAATGCTGGGAGCGGGGCTGATGGCTCTCGCCTATCTCACCCTCTATACTGTGGGCAATTTCTGGCTCCTCCTTGCGGGATTCTTCCTCCTGGGAACGGGAAGGTCGTTCTGTTCAGGAGCGGATACGGCGTTCATATACGATTCCCTCAGCCAGGATGACATGGAGCCGGTCTTCAAGAAGGTGAAAGGGACCGGGTTCGCGATGTTCCTCTTCGGGTCAGTGGTCGCAGCCGTAATAGGAGGGTACGCCGGCTCCTTCGATCTCCGAATACCATATCTCTTCACCGCCGCAGCGATGGCCCTCGCTTTCGTGGTCATTATCACCTTCAAAGAGCCCAAGAACCTCAAGAACCTCACGGTGAAGCACTACTTCCTCCAGATAAGGGACGGCGTCTCGTTCGCCTTCCACCACCCCAGGGTCATGTGGCTCACCCTGTTCTCGGGCTTCGTCCTTTCCTTTTACATCTCCCGCCTGCTCCTCCAGCAGCCCTTCATGGGGAACATGGGGATAGACATCGCCTGGTTCGGGTGGATTTACGCCGTCCTTTTCCTGGTCTCCGGCGTCGTCTCGCATTACGCCCAGGAGATAGAGCAAAGGATCGGGGAGGAGAGGTCGTTCGTCCTCATCGGCGGACTGATGGTGATATCGTTCATCGTCCTGGGACTCTTCCCCTCGTACCTGTGGGTCATCTCCTTTTTATTCCTCCAGCAGTTCGTGATCGGCTATTACGACCCGGTCTTCTCGGATTACATAAACAGGCTGGTCACCTTCGACAAAAGAGCCACTGTCCTCTCGGTCAGGAGCCTTGTGGGGACGGTGATAGGGTTCTTCGTGCTCGTGGGGACCGGCCTGCTTTCGGACGTCTACGGGATAGGAAACACCTTCGTCTTCTCCGGTCTCGTCCTTCTCGCGGTCTTCGCCGGACTGATCTGGTCGCAGAAGAGGATGGAAGTGTAGGATAACAAATAAATTGTACTATAGGGAAATCTTTATAAGGACAATTTCCCAAATATACAATAAATATGAGAAAAACAGAAATCAGGGTTTTCAGGGAACTGGGGAGTGGAGGGAAAATAATTAGCGATATCTCCAGGGTTCTGTCTCTCGGGAAACCGTCGATTTCCAAGGCGGTGAATCTCCTCGAGAAAAAAAACCTCGTGAAAAAGACAAGAAAAGGAAAAAACGTGTCCGCAGAGATGGAAAAGAACCCAAAATGTCTTCTTTTCAGGAAACTTGTGAAAGAATATGATCCTGATCTGATGTTTTCCGGGAACAGGGAACGACTGTTACCGGAGCTTCTTTCGCCCGTGAGGGTCTCGGAAATAGCCGAAAGGCTGGGAATATCCGAAAAGGAAACGTACAAGATGCTTAACGGCCTGAAATCCCTTGGGCTTCTCGAAACGGAGGACAAAAAGTACTGCATAAAGCCCGGATCCGGCCTGCTGGATTATGCCAAAATGCTGGCGGATGAATTCAGGCAGGAGGGTGTGGAAGCGTGCTCGGAGGTGGTGTGGAGGAAAGGGGGAGAAATCCTTAAAAAGGCTCCGAATGGGTGTGATGTCTCCGGAACGGAAACGGCTTTTTCCGCGTTTTCCGGGCATGGTATAGAAATAACCCCCAAAGAACGTCATATTTATCAACCGGGAAGGAATCTCTCTCCGGGGGAAATATTCGTCCACTCGCTCGTATTCGCAAAAACGATGCAGGACAGGACACTTAGTGTGATCTTTTACCTGAAAAACAAAGAAGGGATGGACATCGAAAAGATAAAGAACCTCTGCGAACATTTTGATGTGAAAGACGTTTTTTTTGACATTCTGGCCTTTCTGGACGGACATGAAACCAAGAACAGGGATATGTTCCTTCCCACGGACGAGTTCAATGAAAAGGCAAGATTATACGATGTCAGGCTAAGGAAAAAATTCGGCATGGAAAAGATAGGGGAGGTTCTCTCTGAGTTGGGAAGGAACCTGAAAGACCCCTTTGACATCTACCTGATAGGTGGAGGAAACATGATGATGAGGGGACTCAAAAACGCCACTAAAGATCTGGATGTGATAGTGGAAAAAAAGGAGGATTTCAGGAAACTGGCGGGGGTTTTGCGCAGTCTTGGCTTCCGTGAAAAAAGCATGACCGGGGAGTATGAAAAGATGAACCCCTCCGGGATAATGGAGAGGGGCGCGTTCAGGATAGATATATTTACCGGTCTGGTGTGCAATGCCCTCCACCTCAGCGAGGATATGAAGAAAAGATCGGAATCCAGAAAAACGGGGAATTTCAGCATGCATCTGGTCTCCCTGGGGGATATTTTCCTTTTCAAAAGCATTACGGGCAGAGAAGGAGACCTGGAAGACTGCAGCATAATATCGCGCCAGCCCGGAATAAAATGGGAGAAAGTGATGGAGGAAATAGAAACGCAGGGGAGGCTTACGAAGAGATTCTTCTCTTTCTCGGTTCTGGATACCCTTGAAATCCTGAAAGAAAGACATGGCATCGAAATACCCATATTCAGGAGGCTGGATTCCCATTGCATGGGGATCGCCCTGCTGATGTCCCTCAGAAAACCGAAAACCATGAAGGAGCTAAAAGAAGAGATAGACGTCCCGGAATACAAGATATACAACACGCTCAAAAGGCTGGAAAAGGACGGCAAGATAAAGGTTGACCGTAATGGAAAGCTCAACGTCTATTCCTCCGGGGCCCGTGTAAAAGAATCCAAGTCTTTCGATTGATCCTTCAGTTTCTCTTTTATTTCCTCGCGAGGAAGACGTACCTGTTTTCATCGAACCTCGTTCTTCCTGTTATCACTTTATACCCGTTTGCTGCAAAATGCTCTTCTATGATAGGTTCAATCGGCTGATTTTTATCGAATCCCGTGCCGATGAACGTGAAATCATGCTTTTTTACGAGCTCTTTCCAGTATTGGTTTACGGCCTGGTCCGGGTGCGTTACGATAATGATCGAATCTGATGATATCCCCGCCTTTCCGAAATAACCTTTGGCCTCCCTGCGGATGTGCGCGACCGGCACGTTCAATTTATCCGAAAGAATTGATGCCCTGGTGATTTCTTCCCCGCTTTTGTCTATGTTTATGGCGGGATAACCTGTCAGCAGGGCGAATGTATGTGAGGGAAACGCGAGAGCCCCGCCCATTTCGAACACCACTCCCTTCCCGTCGTGCACCTGCGCCGCCAGGCCGCCCACCTTGGCGAGAAGCTCCAGTTCCCTGTGGACGTAATCCCTGAAATCCTTTCTTTCGTCGTACAGAACCGGCACAAGGCCATCCACGTTCCTTCCGTGCGATTCGAACAGGCACCTGGAAAGGATGTGCGTATGTTCGCCGAACAGCGGTATCTCCCCTGTCTCGTCCCACGGGTCGAGCGTCAGACTTTCCGCGTATTCCGGTATCATCCCGTCCAGATCCACTGCTTTCATATTATCCGGTCGCGTTTTGATTTATATTTTTATCCTAAATACCGACTTTTCCGTGGTGAAAATGGTTATATTTATATGATTTCCGGCCATGATTAACTCATGAGAAGGATAAGTCCGAACGAATTACGAATGAGAGGTGTATTCGAGGACAGGACCGGCATGGGGGAATACCTGAAGAGATATCTGGGGGCGTTCACCAGGGTTTCCGGATACCCCGAAGGTGACGTGCTGGACGTTGAAATAAGCATGGAAAACGGCCACCCGGAGAACTCCATGAAGACCAGGATGCCTGTGCTGAACAGTGGTGACCAGCCGGCAATCGCCAGTTGCATACGTCAAAGCCTGGAAAGCGGAAGATATCAGCCAGCGGACGAGATAGGGATAACCGTGAAGATAAAGAACAGCTGGTGCCCGCTGTTTTCCTGAGAGGGATATTAAATTTTTTAAGCCCCGATCCAATCTTATAGCATGTACCATCTGTTCTTCGTGATAGCGCTGGGGTGCTTCGGCTATCATACCATCATACACGTCCTGGAGTATTTCGGACTCTTCAAGGCAAACGAGCGGGTGCATTTCTCCATAGGGATAGCCATGTTCTTTGGCTGGCTTTCGTATTTCTACATGTCCTTCTTCGACCCGTTCATGACCGGGATAAGCGCCTACATAGTGTTCGGCGTCCCCATGCTGATCGCAGGCTTCTGCCTCTTCTTCGAGTCCCACAGGAAGGTCCATAAAAGGATGCACCACGGGAAAGGCCCGTTAGTCAGGGACGGCGTCTACAAATACCTCCGCCACCCCATGTACCTGGGCGAGATACTCATGTTCCTGGGGGCTCCGATCCTCGGAGGGAGCATGCTGACCCTGATGATATCGTCGGTCTTCATAATGATGGTCCTGATCTGGCGGTATTTCGAGGAGAGCGAGCTCATGGAAAGGTATCCGGAATACGAGGAATACAGGAAGAAGACGATATTCTAGTCACTTATTTATTTCCGCATCCACAAATCTGAACACATGGACAAAGATCACGTCAAAAAAATAGTCAAAGAGAACTACGGAAGGATAGCTGAGAACAGGGGATGCTGCAGGTGCGGATGCTCCAAGGGAACGGAGCAGGTATCCAAAGAAATAGGATACTCCGACGACGACCTGGCGAAATTCCCCGAGGCGAACATGGGCCTGGGGTGCGGGAACCCGACGGCAATAGCAAACATAAGGCCGGGAGACACCGTTCTCGATCTGGGAAGCGGGGCAGGTTTCGACGCCTTCCTGGCCGCTGACAAGACGGGTAAAGCCGGTAAGGTCATAGGAGTGGACATGACCGAAAAGATGATCGAGAAGGCAAGGACGCTCGCACTGAAGCACGGCCATTCGAATGTTGAATTCAGGCTAGGTGACATAGAATCCCTTCCAGTCGAAAGCGGAACCATAGACGTGATAATCAGCAACTGCGTGATAAACCTCGCCCCGGACAAATCAGCCGTCTTCGGTGAGGCGCACATGGTCCTCAGGCCCTCCGGGAGGATGTTCGTCTCCGATATCGTGCTTTTGGAGGAGATCACGGGAGAGCAGAGGAACG
Source organism: Candidatus Aenigmatarchaeota archaeon (assembly GCA_016932215.1). Taxonomy (GTDB): domain Archaea; phylum Aenigmatarchaeota; class Aenigmatarchaeia; order QMZP01; family QMZT01; genus JAFGDH01. The sequence goes on from JAFGDH010000019.1 coordinate 37,308, forward strand.
ACCATCGCCTTCTGACCGGTTGCGTGGCGGGCGCCCTGCTCAAGGACGATTACATACGCCTGATAGAAAAGGCCGGTTTCGAGGTCCGTGTAATCAGCGAGAACAAGGGCATAAGCAAGGAACAATATCAGGGCATTCCCCTGGAGAGTCTCGCGGTAGAGGCGACCAAAAAATAATTCATTCTTCGAACACGAACAGTTCTTCTATCTTGGCCCCGAGAGCCTTAGCTATGTCATGAGCCAGCCGAAGCGACGGGTTGTACTTACCCTTCTCCAAAAAGACGATGGTCTCCCTCCTGACCCCGACCTTACGGGCGAGATCCTCCTGGGTCATCCCGTGCTTCGCCCGGAACTCCTTTATCCTGGTCTTCACTAATTCACCTTCATTCCCCTTTCCTCCCGAACCAGAAGTACATGATGAAGAAGAACAGCGAGGACCCGAGTATAACCCCGATCGTCATGTAGGTCCCGACAATGCTCCAGTCCCCAGTCCTCTCCGCTATCTCGTTGACTTCCCTTTGGCGGAAAATAACCTTTATATACCAATAAATTAACTACTTAATAGTGGTTTATATATAATAGGTCTATAGTGGGGTTTGGGAGTCAGTTGAAATGAGAAGATATGGTACCGGGGACATGACCGAAGAGGTATACAGGAACGAAATAAGCAGATACGGGAACGTGGGTGAATTTATAAAAAACAGGCCCGATCTTGCTCCCGCTTTCGTGAAGTGTTTCGAAGACTGGATTAATTCAGATGTTTCCCTCGTTATAGAAGAGAGGTCAGGGAAAAAGGCGGGTCCGGCTGAGATATTTATTCATGTTGGAAACAGGGCTTATACTGACGGGAAAAAAGAAATTTACATACCGGTTTCATATACCTTTCCTTTGATGACGGGGGCTTCCGTCCATGAAAGGTTGCATTTCTATCCGGAAGTAAATGAGAGCGCTTTATCGTATCATGAAGAGAAAATAAGGGAATCAAAAACTATTCTTGAAAATGGCGGAAAGATAGGAAGGGAGTATATTTTGCATTTTTTTAAAACCCTTACAGGAAAGCATTTCGATTCATTAGTTGGTCATATCATATCCGAACTGATAGCTTACACTGAAACAGGGCCCGTTTTGAATGAGGCAAAAGTTCCGTTCGGGATAGATCCGAAGCCCTATTTTGATATGTGGGAAAAAAATCTGAAAAATGAAAAAAATACTTTTGAAAGATATGAGGAAAGGGAACTTTTAATCACACCTGAAAGCTTTTATAATGAACTGATAAAATGGTACCAGTATTATTCTTTTGCTCGTCGCCCGAACGACGTCATGAAAGGGAATATCATTCCTTTAGTCTCGACACAATTTTCCCATTACGCTAAAATCGTGAACGGTTTTGACGAGATGCCCCCGTCCGAATTATGGTCGCTGGAACCCGAGAAATTCGTTGAAGAATACAACAGGAAGGTAAGGAAACTGAAGTCGGGGAAATAGATTGTTTTTCCTATCCTTCCCCCGACCTATAACCCCCAGTCCTCTCCGCTATCTTCGGATAAAAATTCCCGCCAGTGTCTTTTTTTGATGAAGTCGGACATCTCCTTCCTTCTCTCCGCTTCTTCCCGGTATTCCTTTATGCGGTCTCTTAAGGTGGGCATTATAAATTCTATCTCGCGCCCATAGTGATTGAACCTGTCAATGTCCGCGAAAGCCAGATTTTCAGGGTACTCGTTTGCATATCCGCGCATCATGGAAATCAGGTGATTTGCATGCCTGATTTCAGGTGCATATATTATTTTATCTGGCAGCTCCTGCTCTAAAAGAGAGATTTCCCTTTCTGCATTTTCAATACTCGTCTCGTATTTGCTTATGGTAATGAACATCCTGTTCATCATTACCGGGGTTTTCCACCACATTATGTCAAGGTATCTCTTCCAGTCGTCTATTTTTGAATCTTCCCCTGATAATCTGGGGCATGTCCTTATGTTGTATCCGGTTATGGGGCTTCCGTTTTCCCACCAGAACAGATCCGGATGCTCTTTTATCACCACTGAAAACACTTCTTCCATTTCCGGGATGAGTATCTCTTCCTTTGTCTTCAGGTTCAGGCCGGGGAAATCCTTCCTGTAATCGTAGGAATGGATAAGGACCAGATTTTTATCCGGGTATTGCTCTGTGAACATGGCAAGCTTCATGAGCGCAACAGTACTGATTGATTTGTTTCTCCATGAACCCTTGACTTCGATGTAATCTCCGGTACTTGGTATGAAAAAGTCAGGGGTATAATTCGTTATTCCCGAATTGGTTATCTCTTTTTTCATGGTCACCGTTAACGGGAAATACTCTTTCTCGTAAACATAATCGAACCCTGCGACTTTGAGACATCTCGCAATGTTTGCCTCCTGCATGGACCTTACGCTGTGACCCAGGTCATACCTGTATCCCGCCAGCGGGGTCCCCGTGTTTCCTGACAAAAAAGCACCGTCAACCTGGTTAGGAGCACTGCCTTCAGCCAGCTCAATGTCTCCGAAACCGGGATGTCTCATATATCCCTCGATGAAAGGTTTGCTCATGTTTTATAAATAGACATAAATTTTTTAACTGGAGAATTCATTCATTCCCGACATATAAGCCCCCACCTTCTTAGCTATCTCATTGACCTCTTTTTAGTGTAGATTTACAATAAGAGCTTTTCAATATTTTCCTTAACGACATCGATTTTTGCGAAATCCTGGATAAAATTATTCCCAACCTGATAGTTAAATGTTATTCTATGACAATTTTTTATTTTCCTGGCTAATTCATGGATCGGGTATGAAAAAAACAATCTTCCCGCGGGATTTTTTTTCATTTCATTCATCACCGCATCTTTAGATGTATCATAACCAAGCCTGGAAAGAACGGTATCTTCAAGCCTGAGCGCAATTGCTTCGTCAAAAATACCCATTGTTCCGAGTAATGCTAACATATCCTCAGCAAAATCCCTCCTTTCACGGGTAGTTTTCTTAAATTTCAATTTCAGGTTTCCCCTCTTATTAACCAGTTTTGCAGGAAAATCATCTCCATTTATAATGTTGCTCAATATTCCCTCTGCGACAACTAATGGGTGATTCTGAAGGGCAAACCCGATAAAATGATTATATTCATGAATATATGGTGCAATAAAACTGGGGTAATTCGGGTTTCTTGATTTTTCCTTGACAAATCCCTTTTCCGGAAACGAGAATAACGGATATGATGTTATGGCATTTTGGTAATTTATTCTCCCGTCAGATGAAATTTCAAGGCTTCTGTCATAAGTGGTGGAAGCAGTGAACATGGCATCATCAAAACCCCCAAAAAATATGCCGGTACCTATTTTATTTAGTTCCCTGACAGTTTTTTCATCCGTGAAGCTGGACGGCCCAAGTAATCTCTTAGATTCGCTATCCAGAAGATGAATATCATCCATTAAAATATCAGAATAGATTTGCATCAATTGATTTCTATATTTTTCCAGTTCTTCTTTTAAGCCCGTGCTGTTTCCAAAGTATTCTAGCATAATGCATAACCTCTTTAGCCTAAACGTCTTCCCAGACGAAGTCCTGCCATCTTCTGTCGATTATCTTTTGAAGGTGGAATTCCTTGAGCATTTTATAAACGTCATTTCTTGTCAAATAAAATACGCCGGGGTTTTTCTCCATACTATTCAGTTCACTGATTGTTTTCTCATCGCCGAATTTTTCGATGTATTCCCTCCCTGAAATTAATTTATCCATTTTTCTATGTGTCACTGGATCGAAACCCATTTTCATGGACTGACTTATTTCGTCAGAAAAAAACAAGCCACCCTCATAACTCATCCCTATCATATTCAGCCCAATCCCGTACCGATTTTCTATCAGCTCAGCTTCCTCTCTCAGACGCAATTGATTAATCACCTTATCTATCTTGGACGGGTCTTCTGCCCCGACAATCAGAACTCGGCGCCCGTCGGGAAATATGCGAGGCTCGGTCCCCGGTCTTTGGAAATTCGAGGTATCTTTTACGACTTTCGTATAAAACTCTCTTGCTTTTGCAAGATACCGGAAAACTCTTTCCGGAATGGCTTTGTGTATCCTGTAATATACTTCCAGAAGGTTGGCTGAGGTTCCGCTCGAATACCTGAACTGTGAATCCATTCCCCGGTCCAAAAAGCCCTTCCTCACGGCCTCCCTGAATTTCTGCACGTCTTCATTTTCAAAATTACGCCAGAAACCTATCCCCGTGCCCTTTTCAAGATATTTCATGAAATCGTCAATATCCTCGTCGAAACATCTTAGTATTGTGGGCAATATTCTTGTTGAAATGGCATGCCTCCAGAACCTGTTGGATGTTACATGACCGGACGGCAATACTATGTTATCGTCTTCTGAAATCCTGTAATCGAAATCCTCAACGAACGAACATATCATGCTTTCTAACATTTCATCGTATTCCATGACATCCTTGTAGCTCTTTAGCAGTTCCAGCATGTTTTTCATTTCCCCCGACACGATACCTTCCCCCAAAAATTCGTTCGTCTTTTTAACGTGTTCCATCTGATGCCTTTTCAGTATCTTTTGTATTTCCGTGACTCTTGCGGTTGCATGGGTTTCGTTTCTGTCGCTCATGAAATGCTGAAACACTATCGCATATTCCGGGCTCAGTGATATGTGCGGTTCCTCTTTTGGCTGGTTTTCGAAGGTGCGGGTGGTTCCCCTGCAGTCATTAAGATAACGCATTATTCCGCGCCTGATATTCACATAGAGCTGGTAATTGAAATACATGCTTTTCGGGTCGTCTTCATATTCCCTGAAGTCATTGAACTCCGGGTTTATTTCTCTTCCGAGAACATTGAATATTTCCCAGTCCCTGGGAGCGAGGGTTTCTCCTCTCAGCCAGTTTTCAACAGTGCTTACGTGCCTCTTTTTACCGTTCCTTTCAAGCGCATTAACTACCCATTCGGCCATCATCTCATAGTCTTCTTTAGCGAAATCATCAGTTTCATAGAGCGCCCTAGAATCAATATCAGAATCGTCTATCACACCTTTTTCCGATAATCCCTTCAGAAGCAGGGTCCTTAATCTCGGAATGAAATCTCCCCTTGAATTCTGTTCGTGTATCATCTCTTTTGAAAAGTGATATCTGGGGCTTTTGTCAAGATGTGGCTCAACATCCTCAAGATCCGTCTTTGCATAAGGCTTCTGGAATAAGACCATATCCCCGACATTGACATCGGCTACTTTCTTCTTAAGATAACTTGAAGGGGATACCTGAACATACACGTCTCCGGTTGGATCCAGAAATGAATCTCCCATTGTTGTTGATATCAAATATTTAGCTACCATAATATAGTAAAAACAGTTAATTTTTTATATTAATTTATTAATGTTTCAGGCATATCAACCAAAAGATTACCCATCTGCAGACTTGTAAGCTCCCGTCCTCTTGGCTATCTCATTAACTTCCTTAGGATGGGAGAACAATGCACATGGGGTCCCCTCGTTTTCCAGAAGATGTTCGCTTTCGCGGATTTCCCTGAAGAGCTTGCTGGAGAAGGCTTCCCTGATTGTTGATTTCAGGAGGTTGTGGGTGGCGATGTTGGAGACCGGGCAGGGTGTCAGATCGCCGGTCGGGGTGACGTGAGCGAAGCCCTTGCCTGCCGAGACGCATCCTCCAAAGTATTCTTCGTCCCCTGGCGAGTGAATGAGGTAGATCTTCTTGGTTTCCCTGATCCTGAGGACGAAATCCCTGAACTCTTTCCTTTCCTCACTGGTGAGCATGAGCCTGTGATCATTGCCCCTCTGGGTGACCGGGATGTATTCGATGAGGGCAGCGATCTTTATTCCCTTCGCTATGAGGGAATCGATGAGCTTTTCGTCCATCCAGTGGCGGAAGTTGTTCTTGGTTATTGTTGCGGATATTCCTGTTGGAATGCCTGCCTTTATTAGGGCCTGGATGGTCTTTTGTGCCTTTTCGTGGACACCATCGCCTCGTCTCTGGTCGGTCATTTCCTTCGTTCCTTCCATGCTGACCAGTACACACGTGTTTTTGCAGGATTTGAGTGTATTGATCTCTTTTTCCTGGATTGCTGTGCCATTGGTTAGTATTATGAACAGTCGGTCGGAGAAGTCTTTGCATATATGGGAGAGGTTGTCTGTAAGGAATGGCTCCCCTCCTGCTATTACGAAGCCAAAAACCCCTGCTTCCGATGACTTTTTGATTATTTCTTTCCACTTGCTGCGGGATAGTTGTTTTTTCTCCTTTTTGGAGACGGTTCCTGCCGCCGAGGCATAGCAGCCCGCGCAGGCTAGGTTGCACATGGAGGTTATGCTAAGAATCAGGAACGGGGGTATCTTGATCCCTTCCTTCTTTAGCCTGTCCCTGGTTTCGCTGGCCTTTTTGCAGGACTTCATCAATCCGAGGAAGGAACGGAAGTGGCCTGGATGAGCGACTGCCCATTTGAAGAAGACTTTCGTGAGGTTAGGATCGAGAGTGTTAAGGTATTTTCGGAAGGAGATGACCCTTTTCAGAAGGCAGAAGTCTGAGATTTTCGCCATTTGAATAATGTGGATGTGATAATTTAAACGGTTTCCTTCGTTTGGCTCAGTTATGTCTTAAAAATAATAAACGATAATAACTGGATATGGATAACCCTGAGATCAGCTTCAGGAGTAAACTGCTAAAATACGGGGAAATTGTGATTCTGGGGGCAGCCATAGGAACTGGTCTGTTCCTTACGTGCAGGCAGGGTTATAGTCTGGCAAAAGGATATCTGACAGAGATCGAACGGTCGGTAGAAAATATGTACAGACCATAGTCAAAATCACGTTTATAAAGAATAATTAACTACTTTTAAGTGGATATTTATGTCTGATAATTCCGATCTCGTTCGCCTGCAGGGTTTCGACCGGCAGATAGGGGAAATAGAGATGTGCGTGGGCGATCTTTTTACCCATCTGGACAGCACGGTTTCCGGCGAAAAGAAGGGGAATCCGCAGTATTCTTACGACAGGCCCGGTTACATAAGCAACTACGTGCACAGGCTCGTCGACATGGAAGGGCAGTTCGAAAGCGAAAGTCCCCTCGGCAAGATACTGGAAGGCAGGAGAAAGGCATCCATACAGAAGCTCGTTGCGATATCGAGGATAGGGACGTCCGATTTCACCGGAGCCGCGGAGAGATACTACCGGAACGCTGTCCCTAGCAAGGAAGACGTGATGACCGCCGTCGAGGTCATCGGAAGGACGGAATCGTCGGTCGACTGTGATACATTATGCGTTAACGCGGAAGGCCTCGGGGAGAGGATGACGGAGTATCTGGCCAGGAAGGGCGTTTCCGGGAAAAGGCTGTGGAAGGTCACGGTAGAGTCCCCCGGCCCCATGGAAAGGATGCCCGCACTTTCCCTCAACAAAACAACGAAGACCGTTAGGATAAGGGACGATTACGTGAAGCCGGAAAGGAAGGCGGAGACGTCCGTCCTCCACGAGGGCTCCCACATAATGCAGTGGGAGAACGGCCTGAGGCAGCCGCTTCCCAACACCTTTTACCACGGGACGGACGGAAGGTCCGTCGCTACGCAGGAGGGCCTGGCGAGCATAATAACGGAAAAGGAGGGATTCCCCGGCAACATGAGGAAATACGCCGCCTACGTCATAGCGGTCGATTCCGCTCTCAAAGGAGCGACATACATGGACATATTCCAGTCCATGCAGAAGGATTACAGGTTCTCCGAGAAGGACGCGAAGGAGATCGCCCACAGGGTGAAAAGGGGGCTTTCCGACACCTCCCAGCCAGGGGGCTTCGTCAAGGATGCGGTCTACATGCTCGGAAGGTGGAGGATACATGATCACGTCGGAAGGCACGGCGAAAGCAACGAACAGGAAACTTTGAAGGATTTCTATATCGGAAATGTCGCCGTGGAGGACATGGATTCCGCCTATAAATGGCTCCTGAGGGACGGGATCATCAGGCCGGCCGGGTATCTGCCGGACTGCCTGGAAAAGAAGGACTGACCGGAAAACTATTTCTTAAGGGAAGCCCAATATTATTAATATGTTCTATGCGAACAGGAGCAGGTTCAAGAAACTGAGCATAAAGACCGGGATATTCTTCGCGAGGTTCCATCTCTCGCCGAACCAGTGGACCTTCGTCACCCTCATCCCCGTCGCGGTCACCATGCTCTGCATACTGTACCAGAGCTTCCTCCTGGCGGCCGTTTTCCTTATAATAACGGCATTCATTGACATGATAGACGGCGCCGTGGCCAGGATACTGGGAGAGGTGAGCAGGCTCGGGGCCTACCTGGACACGGTGATGGACCGCTACGTGGAGTTCCTGATCATCGCCGCTCTCATTTTCGCCGGGCTTCCGGACTTCTACCTCCCGGTCACCTTATGGCTGTTCCTGTACCTCTTCGGGGCGATGATGACCACCTACGCCAAGGCAGCGGCCAAGGAGAAGGACATAGTCATGAACGAGGAGCTTAAGGGCGGGCTGATGGAGAGGGCGGAAAGGCTCATAATACTCTTCGCGGGCCTCCTACTCGCGGGCCTGGACAGCGTCATGTTCCTGTCCTACGCCATAGTCATTCTCGCGGTCGGGAGCAATTTCACAGCCTTCCAGAGGATGTGGAAGGCGGTCAGGAAGGTCAGGGCGTTCTGAACCTGGTACTGCTCGATTTTTTAAAATTTGTTGCCAATTCAATTAATGGCGGATTACAGGAAGATAAACGGGTATTTCAAGAGGGCGGAGGACGTGCTTCTCGCCTCGGCTGGGCTCATTCTGGCCGTCCCGGCGTTCGTCATAGTGCCTATTCTTTCGAAAATCGAAAATCCCCGCGGGAAGGTCTATTTTAAGCACAAAAGGGTCGGTAACAGGGGGGAATTTTACGCGCTCAAGTTCAGGACAATGGACGAAGCAGAAGGCAACGACCAGTACTGGGAAAACGACAGCGACATGTACGTTTTCACGGACAGGACCAGGATAACGAAGCTGGGGAGATTCCTGAGGAAATACAGCATAGATGAGCTTCCCCAGTTCATAAACATCATCAGGGGGGAAATGTCGTTCGTCGGGCCCAGGCCGGTCACCCCGAAGGAGAAGGAAAGGATGACCGGGGCCGGATACGGAAAACGCTTCGAATGCCCGCAGGGACTGACGGGGCTCGCCCAGACTGATCCCAGATGGAAAGTAAAGAGCGACCTCACCCTGTCGCTGGATATCGAATACGTCAACAGGTATGAGAACGGTTTCATCGGGCCGGCCGACGCGGGGATAGTTTTCGATACCCTGATGAGCCTGACGGAAGGCGTGGGCAAAAGCTGAAAACAGCTAAAAATCTTTTTTTAGGCACCCTTTAAATAGGTTCGCGGCCAATTAAAGGTTCAACGTGATCCTTCGGTGATTGTGTACGAAATGTGAAATAGCGATATATTGCCCGCAATGAATCAGCATATTGGAGGATCAAGAGGTAAAGGTGATTTGATATGTCAACAGAAATAACTGAAAGAGACAGAACGCATGGAGTAAGCCTGAACAGGGGAATATATCTGTTCTGCAAGACCGTGGAAGGCGACGGCGCCCATAAAGAAGGATCAGAGACATATGCATGCCGGCCCGGCTGCAGCTTTTATCCTGACGTTTGCGGAGGAACGAGATTAAAGGATCTCAACGGCAGGACAGATGAAGTAAAAAGGCTGATAGAGAACTCCATCGGACTAACCGTGAACATCTAGATTTTTCTTATTTTCCCGGGCGTGGGCTCGTAACAGATTCCCTCGCTCAGGAGCTCGTTTATAACCGACTCTATCTCGGTTTCCTTGGCCTTGACCTTTCCCATCAGCGCGGAATAGACTATCCCGTCCTTTCCGGCCTCTATCACCTTGAGTATCTCCTTCCTCAGGCTGTTCTTGTCGGCCTCCGGCGTCCCTCCGGCGGAAGTCGCGGACTTGCTCTTGGTATTGAGGAAAATGTCTATCCAGCAGGCTTCTATTCCTTGGTCTGTCAGGAATTTCTTAAGCTCCTCTGAATTCGAATATTTGGAGCGGTTCTGCTCGACCATCTCCTTCGCCCTTTTGAGGCCCCTTATTTTTTTGATGATCTCCAGCCTCCTGAGGAGCTCCGCGTTCGGGTCGTCGACCTTCCTGATGGACTCGGGGATCATGTATATCTCCCCGGTGTATTCCCTCACCTTCCCGACAACGTCTATCATGTCTCCGGGCCGGAGCTTCTCCAGTATCTTTATCTCCTTGAAGGCCTTCACCCTGACCGTGTCAGAGCCGTCGTCTACCGTGACGGAAGAATAGTTGCCGTCCTCGGAATCGAACCTCGCGACGACCGTCCCCAGGATCCGCGCCCGGGAGATGTTCTCGCCGAGAGCGGTGGTGACGAAGCTGGGCTCCATCCCTTCCTTCTTCACCCAGCTGCCTTTCATCAGATGGCTCAATGCCGTTTTCTTTGCCGTCTGTCTCGCGATCATCCAAAAACACCTTTGAATAAAATTAATATCTAAATTATTTAAAAGCAGAGTGAAACCAGATTTCGAAAGACAACTTGAATCAATGCACATAAGTTGTCATACGCTGGTTCAGAGTGTCTGTGCGAGCGTCTCCATGCTGAACTTCGTCCCTGAACACCCGTTCTTCACGAGAGGGACGGCCTGGGAAGGGTATCCGATCGGTTCGAGCATGCTGTTTGCCAGCTTGATCTCCTCGGTGCAGGCGACCCCCACCACGCCGTCATGCATGGTCAGGATATTCTTTACGCATGATCCCCCGGGAAGGACGTAGACCTTGTAGCCCTTCTTCTTGGCCAGCTTCGTTGCCTGGTTGACCAGGCAGTCAGGGGAGCAGTGCATGCACTCGTATGAAGATGTTTTGGTGTTGAACTTCGCCTTGCAACGGCTATCCATGTATTTTCTTGAACAATGGGGAAGGAGAAGGGCACGCTTCTTCGTCTTGAGGAACTTCTCCCTGTTCGTTATGTTCTTGACCGAGGAGTCTATGAAATCTTCTATGACCGTGAAGGCGTCCGATATGGGGAGGCCCGTTAGCTCGTGTATCTTGAACTTCTTAACTATCTCCCTCGCGCTCTGGCCTATCTTCCTGTGTATCCCCTTCCTTTCCGAGAACCTGGCGATGTCCCTGAAAAAGGTCTGTGAAATCTGCGAAAGGTCAAAGGTGAATTTGTACGCCATATCAATACTAATTTAGAATTGGGCGAAATCATATAAAAGCATGGGTTCGGAAAGGGCCTGTTTTTGTTATAAATTATAGGAAAAGACCATGACTCATAAATTCTTCCATCTCTCTTCCCCGTCTACTATTTCGACGTCTTTCTCGCTTAATCCGTATCGTTTTATCGCCTTCAGGACATTCCCCCTGGCCTGAGAGAAAGTCTCGCGTCTGGGTTTAAATAAACTTTCACTTACGTCACCAATGAAAGGAGGAAGAGCCTCGACACCTGATTCGTCGCCTTGGATAGAGCATTCAGTATAAAAATCAAGCCCGTCCTTGCTTAACGTTATTTTCGGTTTGTAAGACATATGAATTGATTAAAAGTAAATCTTAAAAGCTCGTCCTGTCGCATGATTTATTATAAATTATAGGATAATATTCATTATGGCGAAAAACCCGGGGGTTTTCGAGAGGTTCCCCGCCAGCACGGTCCTTATCTTCAACCTGGTCAATCTATCGGTGTTCGCCTGCGGTATATACCTCCTTTACCTGATATGGCCGGTTCTTGCGGTTCTTTTCGCGGTATACATAGCTGCAATGGAATCCATGGTCTACAGGGAAGGCTGCAGGAACTGCTGGTATTACGGGAAGAGGTGCATGTCCGGACGAGGGTGTCTGGCAAAGATGTTCATGAAGAAGGGCGATCCGAAAAAGTTCAGCGAGAAGGATGTGAGCGCGAAAGCCTTCATCCCGAGCTCCCTCATAAGCGTGGTCCCCGTGATAGCCGGCATATACCTTTTCCTGCAGGGATTCGATTTCGTGCTCCTGGGGATAGGCGTATGGCCGATAATAGTGATGTTCCTGGGGAACCCGGTGATATACGGGGAATTATCCTGTCCCCACTGCAAGCAGTCGGAACTGGGCTGCCCCGTGAGCGAGTTCTTCATGAAGAAGGCGAAAAAGAAGAAATGACCATTCTTATTTACCGAAGCGCCTTTGCCTCGATTCGAAGTCCCTTATCGCCTTCGAGAAGTCCCTTTTGTCCATCTCCGGCCAGAACACGTCCATGAACACCAGTTCAGAGTACACCGACTGGTACGGGAGGAAGTTGCTTAACCTTCGCTCTCCCCCCGTCCTTATTATCAGGTCCGGGTCCCCGTAGCCGTTCGTGTACAGGTATGACCTTATCAGGGGATCATTTACCTCGGAAGGGGCGAACTTCCCTTTCTTAACGTCTTCCGCTATCCTTTCCATGGCCTGGGTGATCTCCTGCCTGCCGCCATAGGCGATAGCCAGGTTCAGGATGTGGTCGTCGTACCCTTCGGTCATCTTCGCGACCTTTAATATGATGGCCTGAAGGTCCTCCGGGAGGACGTCCAGCTTTCCGATGAAATTGATCCTGGTACGGTTCTTGTGTGCTATGTGTTCCGGGTTGTTGAGGACATCGTTCAGCTCCTTCTTCGCGAGGGAAAAGAGGTAGTTGAGCTCCCTTTTGGGGCGCTTCTCGAGGTTCTCGAGCGATAACACATAGAATGTGAGCGTGCGGATTTTAAGGTCCTTGCACCAGTCCATCACGTCCCTGATCTTCTCTATCCCCCACTCGTGGCCCTTCCATGGGGTCTTCATTAGCCTTTTGGCCAGCCTCCTGTTGCCGTCCGGTATTATTCCTACGTGTGCTGGGATCATCCAAAACCACCTGTCAAGATATAATAATATTCTTAAGTTATTTAAAATACTATTGTCCGGCCTTTTCCCCTGCGGAAACTGTCAGATATATATATTAATTCATGAAAATATAGGTATGAAATTCGAATTGCACTGCCACTCTTTCCACTCGAGGGGAAGCAAGATAAAATGGGAATGCCTTTCCTCCCCCAAAGACGTTATCCGGACAGCCAGATGGAAGGGTCTCGACGCCATCGCCCTCACCGACCACAGGACGACGAAGGGCTGGAAGGAGGCCGAAATGGAGGCGAAGAAGGAAGGGATCATATTCATCCCGGGCCAGGAGGTCCACACGAGGGAAGGCCATCTCCTGGCGCTCGGAATAAAGAGGCAGATAACGAACGGAAGGCCGCTGAAGGAGACGGTAGACGAGATCCACGCCCAGGACGGCGTTGCGGTGGCTTCCCACCCCTTCGACATAAGGGATGAAGGCGTAGGCGAGGGGATAAGGTACGCCGACGCCGTCGAGGTGTTCAATTCTCTCAACCTGGACCGCCTGAGCAACAAGCTCGCCTGGAAGAAGGCGAAGAGGCTCGGGAAGCCCATGGTAGCGGGCTCCGACGCCCATTCGATGGGAATGATAGGGACGTCTGTGAACCACGCGAAGGCGAAGGACCTGGAGGGCATACTGGATGCCATAAGAAAGGGCCAAATTTCGATGGAGAGGCGTTATATTTCTACACGGGTTCTTGTGGAGTGGGTCAGGGAAAGGTTCCTCAGATCGTATTATGAGGTCATTGAATACATAAACAGGAACTATAACCCCGTGAAGGCAGCTTTCGCGAGGTTCATGCTCAACAAGTTCCTCAAGTACAGGAAGATCCCGTGGGCCTTCCTGGCTAACATAAGCCTCCTGCTGACAGGGGCGTATTCTTTGATAAAATATATAGTGAGAAGCTAGAAACGTCAGTTTCCCTGCGTTTAATCCACCAGATGGTTCTCGATCATGTATTCGTGGGCTTCAGGGGATTCCTTTTTGCACCCCCCGCACATAACGAATATGGAGGTCTGATGCAGATCGCTTCCTGTAGAGTCAATAAGTTCATTTCTGGCCTTCATCGCTTCGTCGTATTTCCCCATGCGGTATTTCTCGAAGCAGCTCCTGCACAATTCCGACTTTCTGATGTACCCGTCTTCGCTGACACCCATACATGATCACTAATTATAAGAGTTTATTCTCTTCGATATATTTTTTCGCCCTTTTCCCTGTCCTTCCGTTCACGCAGCAGCCCCCGCAGGCATCGATCAATCCCTCCCTGTGGGTCGTTTCACCGGGAGAGTTCCCAAACGCGTAAAGAACGGCATGGTTCACGTCGCCCCTGTATTTATCTGACTTTTCAGGATCGCCTAACATGGAATGGAAACTGCACCACCCGCACGAATCCGCTGCTTTCTTCAATATTGACTTGTCCATACCCATCACTCAATATTGAATAAAAATAAAGAGAAAGGGATAAAAAATAATCCCTCTTATTTAACGAACATCACGAACTTGACCGCCAGTATGATTATTATCACCAGCACGATCAGCGCAAGCACGAGAACCTTCACGGAGTCCGCGCTCAGCTCCCCCGCGAATATCTGCGCGCTGGGAAGAGTTATGTTTATCGTCATCTCCGGCTCTCCCTGGCCCGTCACGTTCTCCGGCCATACAGACTCCACTGTTATGTAGAACGTGTAGCTGTCGCTCGCGTAGTTCGATGCTCCCTTAACGGTCACCGTGTACGTACCTGAAGTCACGAAGTAGTCCGGTGAGATGTACACGTAGAACTCCTTCATGTCCTCCGGGTCCATTACGGCATCGCTGGAGCTCAGGTAGGTCCATTCAGGCCCTTCCAGAGTCACCTCGTAGGCGTCCTTCCTCTCGCCCGTGTTCGTGAGCTTGAGGCGGACGGCCTTGCCGTAACCCACGTCGGAATCGACTTCCATGACCTCGCTGTCGCGAAGGTCGACCGCGAAACACTCCGCATTCGGCCTTACCGCAACCTTCATCACGTTTTCCTCGAAAACGTGCGCAGAAACCAGCCTGAACGGTATCTCGTATGTCTGGTCCTGCGGGAAGAATGCGTTAAGCACCTTCTGGAACGTTATTTCCTCGCCAGGTTCGAGCGTGAATTCCTCCATGACCTCCTTCACTATCTGAAGCGAATAGGAGTCCCGGAACTCACCAGTGTTCCTGACGGTTATCTCGTAGAGGATCTCGTCCCCCACGCAGACGTTCCTTTCCATGGGATTTATCCGGAAATCCACCGAATAGCAGTTCTTTGCAAAAAGATCCACCGTGGTCCTGTCCTGCACCTCGCCGCTCTTTGCCTGGACCGTTAATTCCCTTTCCTCTCCCGGCTGCAGAGCGGACGTGTCGACCGTCAATTTCACCCTTTTTACCTCTCCCGGCGATACGGCCACTACGCCTTCCTCGAATGTCCCGAGGTCGCTGGAGAGCTCATACATGTCGTCGACTGTGCCCGTGTTCTTCACGACCACCTCGTATTCTGCTTCCATTCCGTGGCAGAGAGCCTGGTCAGTCGGGTAAACCACGACTGCGACGTCCCTGCACTCTATTCCCTCGATGGAGGCTTGTACGTTCTTCTTTATTGCCGGAAGGCTCTGGGAACTTATCGTTACCTCGAAGTTCTTCCTTCCGAGCACGTTCGGCTTTACAAAAAGATCTATAATTCCCTCTTCGTTCGGCTCCAGGGATATGCTCTCTCTCTCCGGAGTGACGAAATCAGGGACGAAAATGTTGTATGTGTCTCCTTCCAGACCCACGTTGTCGATTATAAGCTTGTACTTGGTCGTCTTGCCCAAGCATACGACACCGTCAGAAGGCTTCACGTCGGCGTTGAAGTCGTAGCAGTTGATTATCCCCAGAGGAATGCTCTGGGAGTCCTTGGCGTACGAATCCTTCGATACGACATCAACCAGTACCGCGAAATTCCCCGTGAGATCCGGCGGAAGTATGGAGAACTCCATCGCTTCGGTGTCCTGGGAGTCTATCCTCTTTTCGCCCTCGAAAAGAACGTCCCCCCATGATGTCCGGATGGAAACGTCGAAATTCTCCTTTATTTTACCGTAGTTCGTGAGAGCCACGGTGAAATCAACATCGCTTCCCCTGCAGGACTGTATCCTGTCCTCTGTCTCGATCTGCACGTAATGGCACGGCAGGACCTCGACGTCGAACGTCTTTATTGTGGACTGTCCCGTGGTGGAAACCTTTACCTTTATCTCATATATACCGGGCTTGGTATCACACGAAGGTGTGACATATATCTGCATGGGCTCGCTCGACTCGCCCGGGTCAAGCACCTTCTTGGCGTTAACTGTGGTAACGTCAAGCGCAGAATGCATCTCAGGATGCCCTGTCCAGTCGGCAGGCATCTCGAGCTCGATGACATAACTGTGAGGAATGTCATCCAGATTCATTACATCCACCTGTACTTCTGTTACAGGCGTGCACGGACAAACAGAAACGAATTCCGTGGAAAGACTAACGTCCATATTGTAGGTCTGCGCGCTCACTACCGGAGCCAGCATGACCGCCAATACAAGAGCAAACAATATTTTTTTGAACATACGTACCCTCCATTAATGCTTTTAAATTGGGAATAAGTTTTTTATATTTATCGCTTTTCAGTGGTGATTTTCCCATCATTTATTTATATTTGATTTTTTTCTCCTTTATTTTCTAGTAGTGACGCGTAGTCACTATCTATATATCTCGTTTATTCCAGGCTCCCTTAGGTGCCTGAACCCGTAGTGCAAGACTACGAGGAATATGATTGTAACCACGAATGCCCCCACGAGTATCATGGATGCGGGCGATCCTATGAACATGCCCGACATGCCGCCGTATCCGTAGGTGTCCATCTCGCCCTCAGGCACGACGTACAAGTGAAGCATCTTGCTGTACCTGAAGCTGCCTGAGCTGACCGTGACGTTCATGGTGTACTTTCCGAGGTCTTTCGGGACCACGTAAGCGTAAACGACCTTCCTCCCCTTTACCGTGGTGTTGTCCGGGTAGTTTACCCAGTTGTCCGGCACACCTTCGATATGAAGGTCGAACACCCTCTCGTCTGGTGAATTTATCAGTATCGAAAATGACTTCCCCGTCTGCCATGGTATGTCGAGGAATGTCTGGAGTATCTCGACGTACGTCCCATCCGTCGGGCCGGGTGTCGGTCCGGGGGGCTGGGGTGGCTGAGGCGGTTCTGTATAAGGATAAACGGTTATCTGGCCGTACTTGTTGGCTGTCTTCCCGCATCGTATGAACGCTTCCGCCCTTATGTTATGGCTTCCGGCAGGAAGAGTGAAGTATATCCTTCCGGTCTTGGAATTGCCTGTCGAGATGAAGAAGCTTTCCCTCTTCTCGAAGGAGTTGCCGGAATATATGCTCAGGTCAACGGTTCCGGATACGCTTCCGCTGTTCCTTATAGTGTAGTCCACCCATGCGCTGCTGCCCACGTATACCGATGAGGGGTAGCTGAACTGGGTGAATTCTATGTTACAAGTGCTCGGAGGCGAGCCGTATCCTATGAAGACGCTGTCCGACGCGCTGTCGCTGTTGTCCTCGTGGTCGTATACCGTTACCTCGCACCTGACGTTGTCCCCGTCGTCCGTGTACGAGGACGAAAGGTCGTCCGTCAGCGAAGCCGAGTATCCTGAAATGTACCTGGTCTCCGTTCGCTCGAGCATCCCTTCCACGAACCACCTGAACACGACCCTTCTGAGGTCTCCGTCATCGTCTTCAACCCTTACCCTGCATTCGAGGGTGTCGTATTCGTCCGGGTCGTCCGGGGTTATCCCGATGCTGTCTACAAAAGGATCATCATCGTGGCTTCCGGTCCCTACCTCTACCCTTACGGTATCGCTCCAGTCGCTGACCCTTCCGTCGTCGTCCCTTACTTTAAGCCTTGCGTAGTAGACGCCGTCGTCGTCATACGAGTGGCGGACGTAATCGTTGTCTATCCATCCGGAAGTTTCGCCATCGTCAAAATCAAAATAATATTCCTCCACAGTGCCGTCGGGATCCCACGAGGCGTCCCCGTCGAACCTGACGTTCTCGTCAACGTCCGGGTAGCTGTCGTCGACGTCCAGCTCTGCCCTGGGTGTCTGGTCGTCTTCCTCTTCCCCGACAGTGACCGATTCGGAGTACTTCATGTCGCTCTGCTGGTCCGTGTCGTACACTGTCACCCTGCACTGTACCCTGTCGCCGTCATACGTGTATCCGTCGTCGAGTATGTCCGTCGCCGTGTCGTATCCGCCGTTCACCTCCTTCGTGCTGGTCCTGGAAAGAAGGCCGTCTATGAACCAGTCGAAGATAACATAATCAAGATTATCATCCATGTCCGAGAAAGAACCCGAACATGTCAAATCTTGTTGGGTGTTGGGGTGTCTTGGGGTGATCTCCACAGCTACAGAAATAGGTGGAGCATTAGTTCCTGAGGAAACCATCACAGAATCGAAATCGCTGTGATGGTTCCCGTCGGAATCATAAACCGTTACCTGGCATCGTACGTTCTGCCCGTTGCTCGTGTAGGACGAGTCGAGCGTGTCGGCCGCGAAGTCCATGGTGTTCACCACGTTCTTGTCCACGGACTTCCTTATCACGCCGTTAACGTACCATTCGAAGGTAACATAATCAAGATTACCGTCAACGTCCTGAACCTGCGCCGTGCAGGTAAGGGAATCTGTACTTCTCGGGCTTGCAGGTGTTATGCCGACAGACAAGACCTGAGGCAATTCGCTTCCGTCAGGTCCTGCCGTGCCGACAGTCGTTGAAACATAATCAAACGCGTTTTCGTTGTCGATGTCATATACCCATACTTCGCACTTCACCACGTCACCATCACTGGTGTACGCCTGGCCGAGGTCGTCGTACTGCGTCGAGGTCGAACCGGATATGTACCTCGTGGTCGAACGGACCGAAACGTCGTTAACGAACCACTTGAAGGTTACCCTGTTCAGCCCGCCGTTCGGATCTCTCACGTCTGCGGTGCATCTTATCGTCTGGTTGTCGAGAGGATTGAACGGCGTGAGCGTGATGGAATCTATCCTCGGAAGCTCGTTGCTCGGATCGGAAATGTCAACTGCGATCATCCCCTGCGTGTTGCCGCCGTCGGACGTTATGCTGACTATAGCCGAGCTGTGGCTTGTCAGGGACTGCGTGTCCACCGTAGCCGTAACGTAGCTTATACCTCCCTCTGCGGTCGTTCCGCCTGAAGGCAAAATTGTTAACCATCCCCTGTCGTCGGAGATGCTCCACGTAAGGCTTCCCGTCCCTGTATTTCGGATGCTGAAGGTCCACTGCCTCACCGCTCCCTGCGGCAACGCTCCGAAATCATGGTTGGGGTCGGCCTGGAGAACGGGCTCGTCTTCTGTGACCTCGCCCACGTTGATCTCCATGAAACCGGAATCCGTTCCGGCATTGTCCTGCGTGGCTATCGATATCGTTCCCGTGTACCTTCCGTTCATGTTTGATGTATCAACTACGGATACGGTCACGTAGTCGGGCTCGCCCGTGCTAGTCCCCGCGGACGGGGAGACCTGAAGCCAGTTCGGGCTCGAGCTGACATACCAGGAAAGCGTTCCCGCACCGGTGTTCTGGACGTAGAACTGGTACTGGAACGGAGAACTGCCCTGGTTAACGTTACCAAAATTATGATCGCCCAGGTTCGAAGTCATCAGGGGCATGTTCACCGAAGGCCCGGAGAACGTTCCGGAGCTCGGCAGACGGACGGAATTTCCCTGCCCGTCGTTGAATACAAAATAATAATTGTGGTTCCCGTTGGCGCTGAACGTCCTGCTGTAGGTGAACTGAACGCCTGAAACGTAACCTGTTCCCTGGTTCGTCATAGGATATGCGCCGCCGTTGTCAAGGTATACGAGAGCTTCCGTGGGAGCGTCTCCGTCAGCGTCCCTGTAATTCACGCTGTAAGTGAACGTGTCTCCCGGCTCCCCCGCGTTGGGGGTGACTATCCCGCCGGAAAGGACCGGCTTGGCGTTGGTCACAGCCTGCACGTTTACGAGGACGGTTACCCATGAGCTCCACTGGTTATCATTATCCTTTACCCTCAGCTGGGCGTTGTAGTAGCCTGCGCTTGTGTAGGCGTGCTGGACCGAGGACTGCGATGTAGGACCGGCGGTGACCCCGTCGCCGAAGTTGAATTCATACTGCGTTACGATCCCGTCAGGATCAGTGCTCCCGGCTCCGCTGAACGTTATTATTGTACCAGGCTGGGGGTTAGGGTTGCTGACCGTAAGGCTGGCGGTCGGGTAATCCTGCTGCTGGCTTCCCTCGCTCTCGGTCGTGAACGACCATACCGGTCCCTGGCTCTCCCCTCCGTTGTCGTCTTTTGCCGCGATCCTCCAGTAGTATGTCGTGTCGTAGGAAAGCGTCGGGAGGGTATAGGAGGTTGCCGACTGGCCATTCGAATATAAAGTGGGACTCGCTGAAGTCCCGAAATAAACATCATACGTTACCGTATCCCCGTCCGGATCCGTTACGGAATTCCAGACAAGGGATGAACCCGTCCTGGGAACGTTTGTTGCCCCGTTAGTCGGGCTTATGTACGACGGCACGTTCGGCGGGTTGTTCTGCGCCTCGTTGATATATATGCTGTCCGAACCGCTCTGCGCGCCCCCTCCGCCCGGGAGGTAAGTGATGCAGCTCCACGTGTCTCCTCCTGTCGTGTATGAGCTGGCCAGAACGTTCCTTCCAGCGCCCGCTACCGCGTCTGTCTGCGCGCCGGTCTTTCTCCACCTGAAGAACCAGTTGGTCGGGTTGGAAATTCCTGCGATGTTGCAAGTAAGAGCATCATTGTCGTACGCCGGATCGGGCGTTATGTAAACGTTAACCGTCTGAGCTTCCCCTATTACAGAAAGCATCAGAAACATCAAAACGAATCCTAAAATTATCAATTTTTTCATAC
Source organism: Candidatus Aenigmatarchaeota archaeon (assembly GCA_016932215.1). GTDB lineage: Archaea > Aenigmatarchaeota > Aenigmatarchaeia > QMZP01 > QMZT01 > JAFGDH01. The sequence goes on from JAFGDH010000019.1 coordinate 58,125, forward strand.
TAAAATCCTCCCCTTATGGTCAAGCCACCCTTTATGAACTGGGTCCTTTCCTTGTAGCCCATGTCAAGCTCTTCCTGCCCCAGTTTCAAATATAACCCGATATTCGGGTTGAAATAGAATTCGGCGCCCGCCCCGAGTGATCGCGAATTTGCTGCCATCGTTCCGCCTTCGAAGGCGAGAGGATCATTTATTGTCCTGTTCATCCCGCTGCCAAAAACGAAAAGGGATGCCCTGTACATGGGCTGGCCGCCCGCTTCTCCGAGCTTCTGGATGTAAAGGCCAAGCTTTGCCTCGCCTCCCACGCCTCCTTTAACGTCATAGCTTCCTATCGGGATGAAATAGTGCACTCCGGCTTCGGCCCCGAGGCCGGTACCGTCAGGCATTATCCCGAGGTTTACGAGGGCTGTCATCTGCTTCTCGTCTATGTTGAAAGGAACGTTGTCGAATGTGTCCGTTATCCTCTTAAGATCATAATCAAGGCCGAACTCGTAGAAAGCCGGCTTGCTGACCCTTCCCGCACCAAGCAGCATCTCTGCGCTGAATCCGCTCTGGCTGTGGTCTCCAAGATCGATGTCGCCGTCCGTGTGCTTTCCGCCGAAACTGGTCCCGTAGCCCAGCGCAAGCGTGAGGTAAAGGTTTTCGGCCACCTGGAAAAGTGTCTTGGCGTCGAAATCCCCGAGGTACCTGGACCTCATGTTGGTCCCGAGTCCCGGGAACGTCATCTCGTCCTGCCCGGCCTTTATAGTCAGTTCGCCGTAGTTCACGGCGTTAATCATTTCCCTCGGCGTCTTGGGCTTCTTCTGCGGTTGGACCGGTTCTGTCGGCCTGTCCTGCTTCTTGTCCAGCTCTCCCTGAAGCCTTTCGATTTCGAGCCTCAGGTTGATTATGTCCTGGGTGTGATCTGGACCCTTTTCCCTTTCGAGCCTCTGCGCATAATCCTCGAGCTGCTCTATCCTGTAGGATACGAACTGGTTGAGGCACGGGGCACGAAGGATGGAACCCCTCTTTATGTGCTGTCCGTCAGGCTCAACGTAAGTATTGATGTCAACACCGTACCTCTCCTGCATGTACTGCCTGGTTATCGACCATATCTGGTCGTTGCTCATGCTGCTGGTATTCGATTTGTCGAGCCATTTCTGGATCATCCCGGTGAATCCCGCCTTCGTGTCTGAAGGGAGGTTCGCCCTGATCGGCTCGTGGCTTGCCATGACATATCTGGAGTTGCTGTCTGAAATTATCGGAAGAGGTATCATCCCCCTCTCTATCTGAGCATTAACGTATTTCATGTGCGCAAGGTTCGAGCTTGCGGACTCGAAAGCGTTCGCCTGATTTGCGAGTAAAACCACTGCTCCCGCGGTCAGGGGCAAAACAAAAGGTGCTGCGGCGTTCATGAAATTTACCCATCCGGATGGTTTGACATTTTCGAGGTTTTCCATGTCAATTTCTTCCGGTAAAACGTCCGAAAAGTCGGGGGTAACGAATATCCCCCTTCCCTCATCGATGAGCTTTAAAACATGAGCAGGGTCAAGATCGTTCCTCTTTATCGTGCTGGTGACGAGCCCGATCTGCTTTTCCCTTTTCCTCTTGAGCTGTTCCCTCGGGCTGTTGGGCCCGATCATCTGGTCCGCTGTCGCGTGCGCGGCCTGAGCCCCGAGAACCTGTATCTGTTCATCGTATCTGGAGAAACTCCTTATCGTCCTGTAAGGAACCTGAGAAACATCAACGACGTCTTTGACGAGTGTCGCATCGGGAGAAACGGCATTACACACATCTTCTCCTAAGTGTAAAAAAGCTTCTCTTTTGCTACCCGAATGAACCCGCGTCATTTTTATCCAACACTCCAAATCAAAACCGATATTTGAAGTTATTTTTACTATTTATGAGTAAATAATACACAATAAGATTTATAAAGATATCGTTTCTTACCGGTAGTAAAAAATCTTTTTTTAATAATACAAAATAATTGTAAATTATATATACAGAAGGGGTGCAATTTCTATTATGGGAGACATGTACGGGAGGAGGCAGTGGATCGAGAGGAGGAGCCCGAAGAAGTGCGGAGGCTACAAGAAAGGGAACTGTCCTGTCAGGAAGGGGCAGATACTTACGGTGGATATAGATGACATCTCCCCCAGGGGGGATGGTATAGCCAAAATAAGGGATTTCGCGGTTTTCGTTCCCGGCACCAGTGTCGGCGACAGGGTAACCATACAGATAACGGAGATAAAGACCACGTGCGCCGAGGCGAAAATAATCGGCTGATTATATATCAATGATTTCCGCGTCCTGGTACGTTGTGTCCGTGGTGTCTGTTTCCGCCGGTATTCCCATGTCTTTCAAAAGAGAATCGAGCGGGACTATTATTGAATCGTAAGGCAAGAAACTGAAAAGGCTGTCCAGATTGAGCGGCGGTGCGTTCGGGTCTATCCCCAGGGAATCAATTTCCGCCTGCGTTAAAATATGAACACCGGGGTCCTTTTCCTCGTATTTGAGACCGGTTGTAAGGGTCGGGGCCCTTATCATCCTGGAGCATTCCAGGCCGGCTGCCGCGACAGGAACGACCAGACCAAGCTTCCTGTACTCCCATAAGGTTTCCAGGTACCTTTTGGCGGTTTCCAGATAATTCTTTTTCATAATACCCTAGAAGTACAGTTAGAAATAAAAGGATAAAATAATGCGTACGCCGTTTTCAGTGCTTCTTCATGTATTCCCCGACCCCGATGAGGGGAACGCCGAACGCGATCGCCAGGAAAAGGAACTCGAAGTCGATCATCCCGGTTATTCCGAATAATATGACTCCGGCTATCACCCAGATGATCCCCAGTATCATCTCGGGGTTCTTCTTCACGCTGAATCCCTCGGTCAGCGCGCCCAGGCCAAGCAATATCAGCCATATCGAACCCAGGTACCACTGGTCTATAAGGAGAAACCCTGTCACTATGGACGTGGTCATTATGAACCCTATGCCCACGAACAGTAACCATAAGAGTCCTTCCTTGCTGTTGCTCCCGTAGCTGGTCTTGACCGACATCACCCCGAAGCCTATCAGGACGAGGATCACCCAGATTATGGGGATGAAAAGGTACCACCCGCCGTAAACGACGAACTGGGTGATAATGAAGCCTATCAGAATGATGAAACCCCATATCGAAAGGAACCTTTTTTCGTCCAGCATGACACCCACTGATTAAGAATTGGTTGGAATACCTTAATATTGTTTTGCGGAAATGGAAATAAAATAAAGAAAAAGTCACCGGATTTCCCGTTTCTTACTTCTTGTCTATTGCTATCTGAGATCCTCCGGTTTTGGAAGTGTCCGGGTTCGCGTCCGCCATCTCGTAAAGCCATTTCGCATGCTCAGGATCAAGAACTCTTCCGAGATCTTCTGCCAGCATCTCTCGCCTTACAGATGGTGTGTCAACCAGTGTTGCCCGCGCAGAAGGCGGTATCAGTTTCGTTCCGTCCCCCATGTCCAGGTCAGCCTTCAGTCCCTTAAGTCCGCTGTAAGGACCAGCGCAACCTGTTATAAGATACAATCCCAGTCCGGCCAAACTAAATGCATATTTTTTATTCATATTATTCACCAATAAGTCAATACAATATTTGGAACAGAAATTCTTATAAAGGGTTATTGTGCCAAGGTTTTGTTTGGGTTATGCAAATTATAAAAAATTAACAACCAATTAAGAAAAGTGATATTATGACAGATGCGGAATGCGCTAATTGTTGGAGGTATCATCTTACAATGGAGAGGGAAGGTTACGCACACATAAGATGCGGTAAAGGCTATTTCGATTTCTTTGCCGGGCCAGACGAAACATTCGAATGAAAAGGTGCTGAGGGCAGAAGCGGTGTTTCCAAGTACAGCCTCATTCCTTGTCCTTGTGGTGGTGAAGAATTCAGGCTCAACAAGAGAAAGGAAAGAGAAATGTTTGAATCCATGAAAGGCGAGCAGTTCGTTTGAATAAATCATTCCACCTCTATCCCAGGCTTCCCGGGAAGGGCGTTGTTAGCCTTCGGTGACTTGGAATCCTCTGCCTTGATGATAACGAACGAGCAGCCGAACTCCTTCTCCAGCGAACCCTTCGTATCGTTCAGCATCTTGAACTCTGATGGCTGGTCGGTTGCTTCAGGGACCTGGCCCGCCTTTATGAACCTGGGGAGCATCCTGGTGATCTCGTTGCCGTGCTGCTTCAGGTCGGATTTCATTACCTCCCCGATTATCTCCCTGAAGTCCCTGGTCTTCGATAAAAGGGATGAGAGCGTTCTGAAGAACTCGTACTTCCAGGCAGGGGAAACGTAAAGGGATATCTTCTTCGGTTTCCCTATCTTCGCGAGCTTCAGGACCTCCGCGACATCGGACTTGGTCCGCTCGAGCGATTCCTCCCCCAGCTCCATGTCTTTTCTTATCTTCTTCTCGTCGTGTTTGGGCCATTTCTGCGTGGAGACGAACGGCTCGTTCCCGATGATCTCCCACGCCTCCTCGCACACATGGGGAGCGAATGGCGAAAACATGATTACCAGGGATTCCGTCGCCTCCCTGAATACGTCCTTGTGAGGCTTTTGAGGGACTTTCGAGTACTTCAGAAGGGCGTTGAAGAAGTCCATGAGCGTCCCTATGGTCATGTTGAACCGGAAGCCGTCGATGCTTTCAGTGACCTTCCTCATGGTCGAGTGGAGCCTGGATTCCATCATCAGGTCCGCTGTCTCTTTCGTTCCTGCCCTCGTCTTGACGGATTTGAAATCATTTACCATCTTCCAGAACCTGAGGACGAACCTGTGCGCGCCAATCACGCCTTCGTCGCTCCATTCCAGCTGGCTGTCAGGCGAAGCCACGAATAGCAGGAACACCCTGGCAGTGTCTATCCCGTACCTCTTCGACATCTCCTCCTGGGTTACGACGTTCCCGAAGGACTTGCTCATTTTGTGTCCGTCCTTGTAGACTATCCCCTGGTTGAAGAGCCTGGTGAACGGCTCGTCGAAATCGAGCAGCCCTTCATCCCTCAGGACGCGGGTAAAGAATCGTGCGTACAGCAGATGCATGACAGCGTGCTCCGCCCCTCCTATGTACTGGTCAACAGGCAGCCAGTACTTCACGCTTTCTTTGTCGAACATGTTATCGCTTTTCGGGTCGCAGTAGCGGAGGAAGTACCATGAGGAATCGACAAACGTATCCATTGTATCTGTCTCCCTCTTCGCCTTTCCTCCGCATTTAGGGCATTTTGTCTCGACGAAGTCCTTCCTCTCGGCCAGCGGGTTGCCGTGGCCGGTGAACCTGACGTCGATCGGAAGGGCAACCGGAAGCTCTTTTTCAGGCACGGGAACCGTTCCGCACTTCCCGCAATATACGATCGGTATCGGGGTGCCCCAGTACCTCTGCCTGGATATCCCCCAGTCACGGAGCTTGTAGTTCACGACCTTCTTCCCCATTCCCTTCTTCTCCATCCAGTCGGCCATCTTGACCAGGGCCTCTCTGTTCGGAAGGCCGTTGAACTGGCCTGAACCGAATATTATACCGTCGTCGGTGAACGCGTCATCATAATCCTTCGGGTCGATCGGCTTCCCGTCTTTGCTGATCACGAACTTCAGCGGCAGGCCGTACTTCCTGGCGAACCTGAAGTCCCTCTTGTCGTGGGCGTCGCACATCACTATGCCGCTCCCGTACATCACGGCGAAGTTGGCCACCCATAACGGGACCTTCTCGCCGTTTACCGGGTTTATCGCGTATTTTCCCGTGAACACCCCTTCCTTTTCCTTCTCCTCGTTCGTCCTGTCGATAATCGTCTCCTTCTTCGCCTTCTTTACGAACTCCTTCACCTTCTGCTCGTATTTCGTTCCCTTCACGAGATCATTTATCATGGGATGCTCGGGCGCTATGGCAAGAAATGTCACGCTGAACGTGGTGTCGCATCGTGTCGTGAACGTGGGTAACGTCTGGTCAGTCCCCTCCAGCTTGAAATAGATGTCGACGCCGTGGCTCTTGCCTATCCAGTTCTCCTGCATTATTCGTATTCGCTCCGGCCAGCCTTCCAGCGTCTTCAGCCCGTCCAGTAATTCGTCAGCATACTGGGTGATCCTGAGGAACCATTGTTCTATCTGCTTCTCCTCTACCTCGCTCTTGCATCTCCAGCACTTGCCGTCTTCGACCTGCTCGTTCGCAAGTACGGTCTCGCAGCCGGGGCACCAGTTGACCGGGGCCTTCTTCTTGTAGGCGAGACCCTTCTCCAGCATGCGGAGGAATATCCACTGGTTCCATTTGTAGTATTCCGGATAGCACGTGGCCAGCTCCCTGGCCCAGTCGTACGATAATCCCATCGCCTTCTGGTTCTTCTTGATGCCGGCTATCGCCTTCTCCGTGTATTCCTTGGGATGGGTGTTGTGCTTGATCGCGGCGTTCTCCGCCGGAAGGCCGAAGGCGTCATATCCCATCGGGTAGAGGACGTTGAATCCCCTCATCCGCTTGAAGCGGGCGTAGGCGTCGCCCATGGAATAATTACGTATGTGGCCCATGTGCAGGCCGGCTGCGGAGGGATAGGGGAACATCTCCAGGACGTACATTTTCGGCTTTTTCGAGTCATCAGAAACCCTGAATATGCCGTCCCTGGCCCATTTTTCCTGCCATTTCTTCTCGATCCTGACAAAATTAACTTTCATACATTCACTGCAAAGTTTCGACTGACTGCTTGATCCAACCAATACAAGCAGTCTTACGTTTCATACATTTATGCATCAATATTATAGAATTAATCAGAGCCATATTTATATCATTAATCTTCAGATTTCGCTGGAGAGGCAATGTTCGGTTTTGGAACAATCAGCCTATAAATAATAATTTGGCTAACAATTAAGATGCCAAAAGGATACGGTGAATTGCCTTCTGATCTGGTCCAACGGGGCGCCATCACAAGAGGAGAAGTGATGGAACAAATCGGCATGAACCCAAAAGCCGGACGGCAAATTTCTTTGTTACACGGAGAGTATGCCAGCATTTTCGGCTGGCAGACATCCGATAACGGCATAGAATACACAACAAAGGATCGCGTTAACGCTTTTTTGTCCCTGCATCAGGAATATAGCGGAAAGGGTGAACAAAAGCCAAAAAGCGTTTCTGGCCCTAAACCGGGGAAAAAATCATCCGGTCAGGACTATCAGCTGCAGGGAGACGATATGCCTTTCCAGGAGTTCATGGCCCAGATTAATGAGCTGAAGCCCGAAGGAGTACCATTGTCTCAGGCCGCGTTGAACAGAGCAGTAAGATTTGGTCATGAAAAGCTGCCTGATTATGTCAGAGCGGAAACTGTGAAAACCTCAACCACACGCACCAAAAGGATGTCAGTTGTCCACGGCGGGGCAAAATACATTGCCTCCCTGAAAGGAGAAGAAACGAAAGAACCGGATTTAAGCGAACAGTCTGCACATGTTTTGAATGAAAGCGTAGGGGAAACCGGAGATTTGGTTATAAAAATGCCGAATGAAATTTTGACCCTAGTTGCTAACCGCATACAGGAGATGGACCCCGATGATTTGGAAAAGGACGAGAAAGGGAGAGTAGTGATAAGAGGGTTCGTAAGCAAGTATACTGAAATAACAATTCATACTGATTACAAACAAATGGTAGTTGATGAAATACGCAATTCTTGTAAAACTGTAGGAAACGCATTCAGAGAAGACGTAAAAAAAAAGGATATGACACAGGAAACAGAATAGATTCTGATTTTGAGGTAGTGTTAGAGCCTGAAAAAGAGGTTATCATAACCGGCGAAAAACAGCCTGAAAGAAAGAAGAAGGCTTCCAAGCCCCGGTCCGCGCGGAAAAAAACCACGCCCGGAAAGAAGGAAAAGAAGGCGGAACCCGAAGAAATTCAGATTCCGTCTGAACAAAATCTTGACCTGAAAACAGAGTATCCGACAACTGAAGAAGATGATTCTTCCAAGTACACCGAAGGCGAAAAGAAAGGGAAGAAGGGTTATGTTGATCCGGAGACTGAAACGACCGAGAATCAGGATGACAATGGGGCAGATTACGGCAAAGAACCGGTACCTGACTCCACCACCGTTGTACAGGAAACCGTTGTTGGTGACGATTTTGTCGAGCCCAAGTATTTGGGACTTGACCCAGACAGTCCGCTAAACAGATACATGAATGAGCAGTATTACAATGATATCATGGCAACTGAATGCGTATGCAAGGGTAAAACAGAAGACGGGGAGCACAACATGGAAGAAATACTCTGTGAAATGATCGGGGACAATCCGGACGGGGATATGATGCAGACGCTCAAAGACCTCTCGCAGGCGGCGGGGAACATCAAAAAAACGGGAAATTACGATCTGCCGGGGGAAATGAGGGAAACGCTGTATGAGCTGGTTTTTGATGTGAGAAACCCGGAAGTGACAAGAGAGGTGCTGAGCGCCCTTGCGAAGAAAGAGGATAAGCATATACATACTTTCCTTAACAATGTCGGGGCGCAGGTGCAAGAATACTGGAATCAGGATTTCGTCGGTTTGATAGACGCAATAAGGGACATCGAATAGACTTAACCAATTTATGAGTACATAAAAATATTTAAGTAATACCTTCCATTATCAATATGGTTTTTAATGATCTTGATTTTCTGATAGAACTTGCGAAAGTCACGAATGGTACGGTTTCCACCACCGAAATAGCCAAGAAGACGAGGCTCTCCCAGCAGAGCGCCTCCAGGAAGGTGATCATCCTCGAGAAGGAGGGGATGATTAAAAGGGATATACTGGGCTCCGGCCAGAAGATCAGGCTGACCGAAAAGGGAATAGACGTTCTCGAGAAAACGTATTCCGACCTGGAGAACGTACTGGAGAACGAGAAAAGCGAACGTTTCGTTTTTTCAGGGACCGTGTTCACGGGCGATGGGGAAGGGAAATACTACATGAGCCTGAAGGGGTATGCCGACCAGATCAGGGAGAAAATGGGCTTCGTCCCGTACAAAGGCACTCTGAATCTGAGGCTGGGCACGAGGACCGAGATAGAGGAAAAGAACGTGATGGCAAGGAGCGGGGGGATCGTTCTCGAGGGCTTTTCGGACGGCGAGAGAAGCTTCGGGGAAGTGAGATGCTTCCCGTGCAGGATAAACGGTACCCTATGCGGGGCCGTGATCATCCCGAAGAGGACGCACTATCCGAAGGACATAATCGAGATCATCTCCAAGGAAAACCTAAGGAAGCGCTTTTCGATAAAGAACGGCGATACCATAGAGATAGAGGTGAGCCAGTGAACAGGACCATCGGAATAACGTCGGCCAGCGTGCTTGCCGCGGTATCTATAATTTTCCAGATAGTGCACATAGGCTATCTCACCCCCTGGGGGATGTGGATAGACCTCGTGGCCATCCCGTGGATTCTCGCGTATTTCATATTCGGCTTCAGGACGTCTGTCCTCACGGCCTGCGTTTCGGCCGTTTTGATCGCCCTTCTCGCGCCTTCCGGCTACATAGGAGCCTCCATGAAGCTTCTCGCAACGATTCCGATGATAATAGGCCCTGCGCTGGTTTTATTGTTCTCAAGGAAGAAGCTGAAGGATTTCGAGAAGATGAGGTGGCTCCTGATCGCACTTGCGCTGTCGCTGGTCATAAGGGGGGCTTTCGTGCTCCCGGTGAACTATTTCATAGCGATCCCGCTCTTCTTCGGGATGGAGACGTCACAGGCCCTCGCCTTCATCCCGCCGTGGCTCATGTTCCTCCTGAACGCCGTGCAGGGCGTGATAGACATGACGGTGGCGTGGACGCTCGCCTTCAGGTTCAAGATGACGAGGTTCGGAAAATGATCAACATAAGCAACCTTTCCTTCTCCTACGAGGAGCCTCCCGTCATAGGGAGCACGAGCCTAAGGATAAAGGACGGGGAGTTCGTGGGTGTAGCCGGCCCCACCGGGTGCGGGAAGACGACGTTCGCGATGTGCCTGAACGGGCTGATCCCGAATTTCGTGAAGGGGAAGTTCTACGGGGATGTCGTAATAAACGGGCATAACACGAGGGATTCCAGGGTGTTCGAGATAGCGAGGACGGTCGGGCTGGTGTTCCAGGATCCGGATTCCCAGTTATTCGCCCCCATGGTTGAAGAGGAGATAGCGTTCGGCCCGAAGAACATGGGACTGAAGGGGGCGGAACTAAGGAACCGGATAGAGACGGCAGTGAACGCGCTCGGGATACATGCTCTCAAAGGAAGGGAGACCCATTCCCTTTCGCAGGGGGAGAAGAAGAAGGTATGCATCGCCAGCATCCTGGCAATGAATCCGGACATCCTGATACTCGACGAGCCCACCGCCCAGCTCGATTACAGGGGGACGAGGGAGATATACGGGATTCTCGCTTCGCTGAACAATGCCGGGAAGACTATAATGGTCATAGAACACAAGACCGAGTGGATGGCGCAGCACGCGTCAAGGATACTCCTGATGGACAGGGGCAAGTTCATAGCGGACGGTGTTCCCATAGACGTATTCAGGGACATGGAAACACTGGACAGAATAGGAGTAGAGATCCCGAGGCTGTTTTTGCTCAAGAACAGGGCAATGAAAGAACAGGAGCTGTTGTGAAATGCTGGAATATCAGAAGGGGGACGGGTTCGTGCACAGGCTCGACCCGCTGACCAAATTGATATGGCTTGTCGTGGTTTCCGTGCTGGTCCTGGTCACAACGAACATGTATCTCGTCCTGGCCATGTTCCTGTTCGTGTTTTTCGTGCATGCGGCATCCAGGCTGCCGCTCAGAAAAAGCCCGCTGGCATCGAAATTCATGCTCCTGCTGGCATCCCTGCTGGTCATTTTCCACGGCTTCTTCTACCCGGGAGGGGAAACGGCCATCTATTCGCTCCTCGGACAGACGTTCACGTTCGAAGGGGTATTTTTCGGCATCGCCATTTCCCTCCGCCTCCTGACGCTTCTCACTGCCGCATCCCTGTTCGTGATGTCCACTAAGCCGACAATGCTGGTCGCGAGGATGGGAAGACACCTCCCGGACGACATAGGGTTCGTGTTCATGAACGCCATGACCTCCGTCCCGTCCCTGCAGAGGGATATGACCAAGATCATCCATTCCCAGGTCTCCAGGGGGATGAGGTTCCAGGGTCTGAAGGGGACGAAATCGTATTTTCCTGTAATAGTTCCCCTGCTGTCGAAGGCTCTGGAAGGGGCGAAATACCTCGCTTTCAGTATCGAGAGCAGGGGCTTCGGGCTGTGCAAAATGTGCTACGAGGGGAGAATGGGAAGGAACGACGTGTTGTTCCTCGTTTTGCCCGTGATTATCGGGATAACATGCTATTTCCTCTTCATGGGGTAAGAATGGGCGCGACGGGATTCGAACCCGCGACCCCCGGCTTTCTTCTGTCATAGAACCTTCCGGTTCTCAAACCTTCCAATCAGAGATTAGAAGACCAGTGCTCTAGTGCCGAACGAACGGACAAATCCATTCAGGCTTTTCTTCCGGCTGAGCTACGCGCCCGTTTCGTATAATGTATCATTAATGGTATTTTCTTTTAAATTGATATCTCAGAAAGAAAATAAAATAGAAAGAGAGGAATTAAGCTTTTCGGAAGAAGCATACTTCCTATGCTTCATGCGTTTTGTCTCGTTCATTCAGCGACAGGTTTGACCTTAATCCCTATCTCCTCAAGTCTTGTCTTGAATTTCCCCAACGCCCTGTGGATGTCCGCGACGTTGTGCGCGCCCGTGCATATGATCTTCCCGGACGAGAACAGCAAAAAGGCGACCCTTGGCTCGCCTATCCTGTAAACAAGTCCCGGGAACTGCTCGGGTTCGTACTCCGCGTTTTCCAGAGAGAATGCTATGTCCTCGAGGTTGAGATCAGCCTTGATCTTCGTAGAAGCCACTATGTTCTCCACTTCTATGGGATATTTCTTGGGTACCTTTACCCCGCTGGTCTTGATCTTTTCGACAACCTTCTTCATAGCTTCCTTTGCCTTCTCTATGCTCTTGGTCCCTGTGCACACTATCTTGCCCGAGGAGAATATAAGAGCGGCGCTCCTCGGATTGGTTGGCCTGTACACGAGTCCGGGAAACTGTTCGGGCTCGTATTCCGTGTTTTCGACTGTATTCACTAGCTTATTGAGAGAAATGTTGACGCTCAGCGAAGTGAACGCCACAACGTTCTCGATTTTGATTGTAAATTCGTCAGCCATAAAAAAACGACCTCTTTTTTCAAATTTTCAGATTTTTCTCCTTTATAAACTGGATTAATATTAATTCACAGTAAAGTATTTAAAGGTATCGTTGACCTTATACGGTTTTTGTAAACGGCTTTTTTGACCCGAATCCCGTCTTTTGGGCACACCTAAAAGTTATAAAATTTAACTGGTTCTTTTCTTATTGGTTAAGATGTCCGCGATGACTAGGGGAAAGTTCATAACCTTAACGGCAGGAACGGCAGCCGGTCTTTCCCTAGGACTTTTTCCGCCATTTTCTCTCGCGGAAGGCGGGAATCCGGTTACCCAGGCAACGGAATACCTTGGTAAAATATACGATCATCCCCTGATAGGGCGCATAGGGAGCGGCGGCTCGTCCTTCGAAAGGTCAATGAGCAGGAGGACGCTCTTCGGGCTGCCCGCTGAACCAGGCATAACAAGCATCCCGGAGCAGAGAAAGAAGGCATGGGAAAGGGCAGAAGCCAACTTCCGCGAATGCTTCGGGTCGGGCACCATAGACTTCGGCGGCATGTTCGCTTCCGTCGCTGCCGCAGGAAACATGCTCTCGAGGATATCCAGAAACAGGGACGGGTGCGTCTATCTCTTCGAGTTCGGGGGGATAGGCGAGATGTACATGAAAGAAATAATGGAATCCGCGTCCAGGACCGACTACCCTTCGGTCGACCGTTTTCTGATAGGCTTCGAGGAGCTTCTCAGGATGGAGCCGGAATCCTTCGAGACAGGGGATACAGTCTATATCAGGGAAAGGATAGCGAAGGACCGGGAGCAGAGGCCGAAATCGTGGACGGTCTACAAGGACACGGAGGCGGACGGCATGAAGATGGGGGATCATGATTTCGCGACCAGCGTGGAAAGGGGAAGGGTACCGGACTTTGTACCGGTCATCGTCCGTGAAGGGGACCGCATAAAGTCGTTCGGCACCTACCGGCTCGACGGGTCGCTGACGGACGAGCTAAGCCAGTATGACCTGAGGAAGCTGCACGAGCATGTGGTCAGCTGGTATGACAAAACCATAAAATACACGACTGAAGGCCTCAGGAGAACATACGAAGTTATGAAAAGCCTTGGATGATCATATCCTGAACGGAAAGAAGTTGAACTTCTCCACCCTCGACACCTGGAGGGTGTTATATTCCTTTATTATGTCGGAGAAGCTGGATTTTATCTCCATCATTATCTCCCTGAAATGGCTTGCGTCCATCACGTCCATGTTGGTTTCGATGTCCCACCTGCCCAGGGACTTGGAATGGAACCAGAAATTCGGATGGGTCTTGAAATACTGGAAAAATGCTTCATCCCTTTCCGAGGAGATGTTGTGAAGCCTGAAAAGCACCTTGTAAGACGTCTGGTTCAGGAGGTTGAAGTCCGGAAGCAGTATGTAATTATGTATGATCTGGGATTTTTCCATTCTCCTTATCCTTTTCTTCACAACGTCCGGGCTCGTTCCCACCTTCCTGGCTATATCAACAAGGGGCATCCTCGCATCTATCCCCAGGCAGTGGAGTATCTTCTCGTCCGTCCTGTCCAGGTCGGCCTTGTCCGGCTTCGAGCCGAAGTACATTGGTTTCCTGTTGTTCCCGGAAGATTTCCCTGTGAGGTAGTCCCGGAAGAAAAACGAGGAAAAGACCATGATTATTATCTCCTTCTCGGCAATGTAGTCGCCGTATATGTTCTCCATCTCCTTCAGCATCTCGTAAAGCTCCGAGGGGCTTTTGGCCAGTATGTTGAAAAGGAGGTCGAACATGCCGTCGCACGTGACGAAGAATTGCACGTGGTCGTGATGGAGGATGTATTGCACGATCTCGTTGTATTTCTGCATGTCCGCGTTCTGCAGGCGCAAAAAGACCTTGTAAGGGGTATAGCCAAACTTGGCGAGGTCGCATATGGTGTAGAACTTCTGGATAACCCCGGTCTCCTTCAGCCGGTTTATCCTGTAGTTCACGACCTGCTTGCTGAGGCCGACCATTTTCCCTATTTCCGATGCGCTCGCCCTCGCGTTGACGTCCAGCTCGTAAAGTATCCGCTTGTCCTTGAGATCAAGCTTCGCGTACCTCCCCTTGAGCGGGCTTATTTTAACCATGTTTTACTTTTCCAACTTATGATTTATAAAATAATCGGTTTTGACAAAAAAATATTATAAAACTTTTACTAAACCTCCGGAAAATGACTATCCGGTAGGAAATAAGGCACGGAGGTGGGAAAATGGGAGACGACTGCGAGGAGGCGTGTTGTTGCTGTGCCATTCTGGCAATAGCTGGGTTATATTCAGAATCAGATGGGGCTGAGATAAGAACGCCGTATGCCGATCACATCCGGGACCCCGTCCCGATCGAAAGAACGATTGACCCGGCGGAAGAAGGTTTCCTTATAAGAAGAATCAAAAACTATCAGGTAAACATAGGCCCGAAACTGAAGCAAAGGCTCGGAAAGGAGAACGTCTGCAGGTTCGAGCCTACATGTTCCCAGTACGCCCTCGACGCGATAGAGAAGTACGGCAATTTTAAGGGTTCGTTGATGACCGTTGGAAGGCTGGCAAGATGCAACCCGCTCTCGAAGGGGGGATACGATCCGGTTAAATAGGATAAGGAGGTGAGAAAATGGCAGGAACACCTGATATTGGAGGGATAAGATTAAGTGTAATGTTGGAAGCCAAGGCGAAATCAGAATACATAGATTGGGCAATGGAAAAATACGGATGGAATTACAAGAAAGCTGAAAAGGAATACGAAAAGGAAACTTATTACGACCCGACCGATAACAGCACATCTTAACTGATTCCCGTCAGAATCTCACTATCTCGAAGCCCTTCGTCAGGTCGAAAACCCTCGATCCGTATCTCCCGAGTTCCCCGGCGTCTATGGCGAAATCGACCCTTTCTTTCATCTGGGCAGGGATATCTTTCACGCTGGTCACCGGCTCGTCCTCAGAGAGGTTGACGGAGGTGGTAACGAAGAGGATGCCCTGTTCCCTGATCAGGTCGCAGAACTCGTTCCGCGGGATGCGAAGGCCCATGGTCTTCTCCTTGGACGTGACGAAGGGGATGGCCTTCTTTGCCTTGAGGATGATCGTGTAAGGCCCTGGGAGGAGATTGTTCACGAACTCCATGTTCTCCTTCGAGATGACAGTGTTCTCCCGTATCCAGTCCTTCGATGGGACGATCACGGAGAACGGCTTGTCCGGAGGCCTCTGCTTGGCCTCGCATACCCTTTTCACCGCCTCCGCGTTTTCCGCATTGCACCCTATCCCGTAAAGTGTATCGGTTGGGTATACGAAGACGGAACCCTTGACTATAGCCTCGGTTATTTCCCTGCTCTTCAGGGCATCATGGAGTTTTACGACCTTCATAGTAATTGGGATAAGTTTGTACTTAAATTATTTTGCACCAGAATCAGACAAAACCCTCGTAAGCCTTCTCGTATACCGGATCACTCACAAGCTTCGAAGAGTCCCTTTTGTATGCGTCCTTCTCGAGCGTCCTTCCGGTCTTCTTCTCGTATTCGTTAATCGGGAAGGAATACTTCTCCTGGACCTTGTCCCTGTACCACTGCGGGATCACGTTGAATGCGCAGAACGGTATGATCGCGTCAGGCGTGAGATAATGGATGCAGCACCTCTTGACCCTGTTTATGTCGTAATTGTAGAGGTCCTGAAAGTGCATCATGCCTATGAACAATGACTTGTGGTGGAATGCGCCCAGGGAACGGTAGTCGTGCTTTATCAGGGCATTGTAGATGATCTTTCCCAAAGAGAAGCCCTTCGGGGACTTGTCCTTGTCTATGAAGGAATTGAGCCTGAAAAGCATCTTCGCCCCGACCAGCGCACGGCTCTTCCCCTTCCGGAGCTCTTCCGCCTTCCCGTTGAGGTATTCGAACAGGCCTTCCACGTCAACGAAACGGGTGATCGGGATGATCTTTCCCCTGTCCTCGAAGACATAAGTCGCCATGCCGCATGCGAAATGGGTCGTCAGGTCGTACTGGGGCTTCTTTATTAGCGCCTCGACGAAGTTGGTGAACGGGTGTATGGAGGGGACGGTGTAGAAGTCATCCCTGGAAATCTCGCCGTTCGTCTGTTCTTCTATCTTGATTATGGTATCGGGTATGGTTATCCTGAACTTTTCCCTCTCCTTCCTCGGCATCCTCCCGACCAGGGAGACCGGTTGCAGGTTCACCCCCCTGACCACATCCATGTGTTTCATGCCGAATCGTATTATATCGCCTACCTCGTGATCATTCACCGAACGTATAACAGTCGGAACCAGGACTATCCCCAGATTGGCCTTTCTCGCGTTCTCTAACATCCAGGGAATCTCCCAGTGGTTCTTCGGGTTGGATTTGGGGGTGACGCCGTCGAAGGAAAGGTATATCGTGTTTACGCCGGACTCCTTGACCTTCATGGTCCATTCGGGATTGTTCCAGAACCTGTGGGTTCCGTTTATGTTCAGCTGGACGTGATCAACCCCTTCCTCCTTGATCATCTTCAGGATATCGAACAAGTCTTCCCTCAGCTCCGGGTTTCCGCCCGTAAGCTGTATAGCATTCCCCGGGACCGGCTGTTCGTTCCTCAGCAACCGTACGGCCCTCCTTAGCTCTTCGAGGGTAGGTTCGTAGACATAACCGGCCTTCTTCGCGAAGAAGAAGCAGTACCAGCATGAAAGGTCGCACCTGTTAGTGACAACCAGATTGGCCAAAGCCGTGTGGCTTTTATGAAGCCTGCAGAGCCCGCAGTCCTTGGGGCAGACCGGCGCCTTCTTCTCGACGTTGGGATTGGAAACGCCCCTGCCGTCTATCGCGTATTTTCTCATCCTGTTGTACATCTCAGCATCCCCCCAGTAGACATCCGAGAATTTCCCGTGTTCCTTGCATGTCTTCTCGATCATCACCTTTCCGTCCTTCTCGAAGATGGTGGCAGGGATGATCCCGAGGCATTCGGGGCAAACAGAAAGTGTCTTGTTGGGCAGGGTACCGCCGTATTTCACGCTTTCGGCATTGGAATCAGTCATAATATTTCTTCCTTTTAATAATTTTTAAAAGTTCTAAAAGTTTATATTTACATTATTCCATTACATATATATAAAGCTTTTGAAGGGGGGAAAATGACAGAAAAACTGACCGTTGAGGACGTGGAAAAAAAGGTGAACGACACCTTCGCCGGTGTGGCGAGTTCGATAGGCTTTTCCCCGATCCACGGCAAGATAATAGGCGCGCTCCTGGTAGGGGGGAGGTCCATGCCCCTGCAGAAGCTGGCAAAGAAGACCGGATACTCATCGTCCATGATATCGCTCAGCCTCGATCTCCTCGAGCTGCTGAACGTGATAAAGAAGGTGAAGAAGAGCGCGGACAGGAAGCTTTACGTCGAGCTCAATTCCAACCTGCTGGAAACCCTGAAGAACGTCCTCGTGCTGAGGATAAAGAGGAACGTTTCCGATTCCATGGAGGAATTCGAGAACTCCAGGAAAAGGCTGGAGGGCATCCAAAGCGAGAACAAGGACAAGGTAATAAACGGGATAGAGATACTGGAGAACGAGATAAAGAGGCTGCATTCCTACATAGAACTACTTGACAAAATAAAGCTCCCCGGATGACAGCTCTTCCGGGTTCCTCTCGGATACCGTGCGGGTGTCTGCTTCCTTCTTGTTGTTTATGAACAGCGAAACCGCTACTATGACTATCAGTATGACTATGATCACGAAAACGTAAACCCACGTATTCGGCGGAAGCTGAGGAATCATCGGAAGGCATTCGTCAGGGCACAGCCCGCCGCAGTCTATCCCCTCCTCACCGCCGTCCTTTATCCCGTTCTCGCAGGACGACACCGAACCGGCGAAGCACCCCTCGTCCACCGTCCCGTCGCAGTCGTTGTCCTTGGCGTCGCATATCTCGGTTTCTGGCTGCCTGCCGCTGCACACCGCGGCGGAACCGTCCGGAGAGCATTCATACCTCCCGGAGCACATGCCTATCCCGCACGTTCCTCCTATCTCAGGGAAGTCCTCGTCCACCCTTCCGTCGCAGTCGTCGTCCAGCCCGTTGCATTTCTCCGTTCCCGGTACCCCGTCCCCGAAACAGGCGCATTTCGTGGCGGAAACCGAAGTTCCGTCCTTGACGTTGTCCTTTATCCCGTCGCAGTCGTCGTCGATGTTGTTGCAGTACTCCACGCCGGCACCCTTCCCGAAATTGTTCTCGTAGCAGCCGCACTTCGAAGACGAGACAGACGTCCCTCCGCCAACGTTGTCTATCTTTCCGTCGCAGTCGTCATCCCTCCCGTTGCATACCTCGAGTGTCGGCGACCTTCCGCCGTAGCATTCGCACTGCGTAGAGGCGACCGAACCGCCTCCTTTCACGTCGTCAACTATCCCGTTGCAGTTGTCGTCAAGCCCGTTGCAGGTCTCCTTTTCCGGGGTTATCAGGTTCATGCAGCTTCCCCACTTTCCTCCCATGCAAAGCTGGTATCCCTCGCTGCATATTCCCGTGCTTATGCCGCACGTCTTGTTGTCTCCGGTCGTGCAGGCGCATCCCTCGTCTACCGAAAGGTCGCAGTCATTATCAACATTATCGCATTCCTCGCTGTCCTTTTTGGCGTCAGAACCGTCTATCGTAGAGCAAATGGTATCGGCGCCGTTCGGACTGCATTCATACATTCCGCCCTGGCATACGCCCCACCCGCAGGCGGATCCCAGCTCCCACCAGTCCTCGTCAACTATCCCGTTGCAGTTGTCGTCGATACCGTTGCATATCTCGCTGGAGGAGCTTCCGCCATCAGAACAGGCGCACGTCCCCTCGAAGGTAACGTCATCCACTATCCCGTTGCAGTCGTCGTCCACGCCGTTGCAGAATTCCGGCCTCGTAAGCGGATTGCCGCCGAAGCCGCCGGAGCACCAGCATGACGCATCGAGTCCTTCGTCCACCTGGTTGTTGCAGTTCTCGTCGATGTTGTTGCAAACCTCGCTCGAGCCGCGCATCTGGTCAAGGAACTCCTTTATTTTGTTGAATGTCGTGTGATTGAGTATCTGGTTGGTGCTGCACGCGCAACCGGCAATGTCGTCGTCTATTATACCGTTGCAGTTGTCGTCCATAGCGTTGCATATCTCGTCCAGCCGGTCAGCCCCGTTATAGCACTGGCAGTACTGGCCCGAGTTCTCCCCGAAAATATTATCGATTATCCCGTCGCAGTCGTTGTCCCTCCCGTCGCACAATTCCGGCCTGGCCTTGTTGGAGCCTGAAACGCCCTGATCGCTCGTATGCGAACAGATGGTTGTTATGCCGCTCTTGCTGCAGACGTAATGCCCGCCGAAACAGTCGCTGAAGCTGGTCCCCCCGCAGGGCTTGTCAAGCGACTGGTCGACCCCGTTGACGGTAAAATTGGTCTTGAACCTCTCGTCTATCCCCCCGTTGCAGTTGTCGTCTATCCCGTTGCATGCCTCGACCCTGGAAAGGAACGAGCTGACGTTATCCTTCGAAGCGTTGAAAACAGTGTAAGAGCAAACGCAGTTCACTATGCCCTCGTCTATTATACCGTTGCAGTTGTCGTCTATTCCGTTGCAGAGAGAGCTCTCGTGCTGGGACTGCTTCATCGTGATGTTCACCGTCTCGTTCGGGTTGCTGGCGAAACAGGCGCAGTGGCTGGCGTTCTTGCTAGTCCCTCCGCGGACGTTGTCTATCAGCCCGTCGCAGTTATCATCCACCCCGTTGCAGTTCTCTGCCAGCTCTCCCGGGCTGTGGTTGCCCATGTAACAGGCACATGTCTCCGGGAACTGGACGTTGTCCACGATGCCGTCGCAGTTGTTGTCCTTGCCGTCGCAAAGTTCTGCCTGGGGCAACGCGTTGCCGGAGCATTCACTCCATTCCGAATCGATGCAGTTCTGTGTGCCAAGGGTACAAGTGCTCAGCGAGTGGATGGAGAACGTCTTGTTGCATATCTGGATGGACTGGCAGAGGCTGGCGATAGTAGCGACTTTCTCGGCGTCCGCTCCCGGCCCGCCAACGTTCATCCTCATGAACTCGTCGCACTGCTGGTAAACGTCCCCTTCGACAGATCCAGGCTGTAACGCCTCAATCGACTCTTCCGGCCCGTCGTTAACCGTATAAGCCTGCTTCCTGGCATGCGTCTTCACCGTCTCGTCCGGGAGCTTGCTGGAATAAACCATGAACTCATCAAAAACGCAGTAAGCGCAGCGAAGCGATCGGTCGGACTTGCTCCCGATGAACATGTCGGTCCCGACATATTTCAGGCTGAATGGGTTGGAATTGCTGGCTACGCTGTTCCCGTTGACGTAAAGCTCCATGCCGAGCGCGACGTCCCAGGAAGCGGTAACGAAGGTCCACTGGTCATTAGTGATCGTCCCGCCGTCGAGCGAATGGGTCGTTCCGGAAGAGTCCTTTATGTCGAATTTCAGCCTTCCGCCGCTTATATGGATTATGAACTGGTCACCTCCGTTGGTGTCCTGCACGTGGAACAGGTATCTCTGCGTCGTCCCTGTCGGCTTGACCCAGAATTCAACCGTTCCCCTGAGGTTGTTGAAATTCACGGATGTCGGATATCGGACAACCGTGGACGGGAGGCTCTCGACGTAAAGCCCGAGATCGTATATCCCCCCGATGTATGAAACGCTGCTTATGTTTGAAGTTAGCATGTTGCCCGGGCGGCAGACTGAAGAATTCTCGAACCTGCACAAGAGCAGGGTATCCGTCTCCTCCATCACGCCCCAAACGTCCGTCTTAGCCGGCGGCGTGTACGCGCTGGTGGGCCTCCCGTAGAACACGTAATACTGCCTGCTCGAATTGGCGGGTATCGTGTCCATGAATGATATGTCCGTTTGAACGCGGTTGAAATTCGTGGTGTTATACCAGTCTATGTGATCGCTCTCGTTCCCTATCCTGCTTATCATGAGGTCCGATCCGTCAGGATTCATCTTCTTGTTTGTGATGGCATGGGAGGTGTCTATCGGGAAAACGAACGGGTAGTTCCTGAGGTCGAACGGGTTGGTGTTTGTTATGTTGAGCTGCATCCTGTAGACGGATATGTCCGGGGTCCACGTTATGAGGGAAGATATGTTCTGTATCACCCGGTTGCAGGTGGTGTCTATCTCGTTCTGGCTCCTGTAGTATATCCCGCTGTTGTACCCGCATATCTTTATCACGTTGAGGTCTGAAGGCGAACAGGCGCATTCCTCGTCCACCGAAGCGTCGCAGTCGTTGTCCACGAAGTCGCAGTCCTCTGCCGAAATATAATTATAGGCGTTCCCCAGGAAGGTCTCCCACGAGTCGACGGTCGTGTTGCATACGGTGCTGCTGCCATCCGAGCTGCATACATGGTAGCCGCCCTCGCAGTTGCCGAAACCGCAGGAATCGTTCCTGAATCCCTCGTCTTTCAATCCATTACAGTCGTTGTCTATCCCGTCGCAGAGCTCATTCGAATTCCAGATGTTCGCCACCTCGTTCGCGTTCCTGAGCTTGCAGGCGCACTGGACGGTATCCTCATCTATCTCTCCGTTGCAGTTGTCGTCCATGCCGTCGCAGGTATCGTCCGCGTTTGCCGGGTCAACGAGCTGCGATATGAGAGTTATGTTGGAAAGCCGGTCGCATGCACAGGTGCCCGGGTAATCCACGTCGTCTATTATGCCGTTGCAGTCGTCGTCCATCCCGTTGCACGTTTCCTGCTGAGCACCCCCTATAATGCAATTGCACGTATTCCCGAGAACGACCACCTCCACGGTATCCACATAGCATTTGGAGTTCTGGTAGATGTACTTGCAGTCGTCATAAGTGAAGTAAGGGCTTCCGGGCTCTTTCAGGTACTGGTTCGTCATACACTCCCTCACCTCGTCGGTGCAGGTGTTCTTGCTCACGTTGGTCGGGGTTGTTATGGAAAGATGCCTGAAGCTGCAGTCGTTCGAATCGTATATCGTCCTGCAGAACGACCTCGAATCGCCCCTGTCAACGCATTCCTTGACGCTCGCGGTACAGTTGTTTATCCATATGCTGTCCTCCGGGTCGTCGATTATCCCGTCGCAGTCGTTGTCTATCCCGTCACATATCTCCCTGGTTGTCGGTGACCCGCCGAAGCATCCGCATTCGGTTAATTGCGCCGCCGTCATCAGCCCGCCGAGGGACGTGAACCTGTTCACAACGGAACTGATTCCTCCTATATCATCTATCCATCCGTTGCAGTCATCGTCGATGCCGTTGCAGTCTGTTTCATACCCGGAAACGGGGACGACCGGCATGTCGTGCGAATAATTGTAATCCCATTCGTAATCTTCGTTGCAGTATCTCGTCCCTTCCGAACAGGCGCCCACGTTCCTCTTGTTGGGGTAAGTCTTATCATCGTAATAGTTAAGGTCAAGCTGCCCGATGGTGTGGCATTCGGTCACCCTGAAAGATGACGTGTTTCTTACCACTTCGCGCGGGTTTCCGTCAGGGTCAAGGCTATCTATAACCACCTCGAGCGTATAGTCGCCGGTAACGTTCGGGGCATACAGCTTGAAATCGTTGAAAAGGTTGAGCTTGAGGCTCTCGTTCTCGTAGAGCATCCCTATGTATGATTCGTTGAGCTTGGCCGTGATCGTCCAGCCCGTCGTGTGGTCGCCGGTGACGTTAAGTATCACCACGTCCTCCCCGGCAGTGTTGTTGAGCGTGAGCTTGATGGTGTCCGTGTCGATCTTCCACCCGTTCCCCTGGAGTGAGAAAGGAAGCGTGTACCTGCTGCCGACGACACCGTGTTCG
The DNA here is from genome assembly GCA_016932215.1 of Candidatus Aenigmatarchaeota archaeon. Taxonomy (GTDB): domain Archaea; phylum Aenigmatarchaeota; class Aenigmatarchaeia; order QMZP01; family QMZT01; genus JAFGDH01. The sequence continues at coordinate 81,036 of JAFGDH010000019.1, forward strand.
TTCTTGCACTGAAGGTTGCAGGACTGGAAGCCCGGCGTGCAGAAGCAGCATCCGCTCTGCGGGTTCTCCTCGTCGCACGTGTCCGTGTTGTTGTACCAGGTGACGTCCGCGGGAACGTCCTCCTCCTCGTTGACCTGGCTCGTGTAAGCGCAAAAAACCGGTATCCCGGAATCCTCCAGGTAATAGTTAAAATTAAGATTCGCAGCGCTTCTGTCGGCCGCATACCCGTCGTAAGAAAGATAGTTTATGAAGTAAAGAGCATCATGGTCCCAGTTCTTTATCGTAATTTTTCCCATTCCCTTGTATGTTCCGCTGCTTTCTACTCCTGACCATGATGCCTTCCCTTCGCTGTAGGATAAATAATCGCAGTTCCAGTACTCTATCCCCGTGTTGTATATCCAGTCGGTCTCCGTCTCCGCCTCGGAGCACTTGTATATCCCGCCCATCACGGAGCCGTCCTCCTTGTATTTGCTCCTGTAAGAGTCAAGGCTGTGCCAGTCAAACGGCTCTATGTACATTATCCTGTCGTTCCCG
>JAFGDH010000020.1 GCA_016932215.1 Candidatus Aenigmatarchaeota archaeon
CCGGATTGTTTATCGTTATGTCTGGTGCATCAGTATCCACGGTAAACGTCACACTCGTATGGTTCGTATTACCAGCGGTGTCATTAATCCATAAAACGAGATTCGATTGCTGATTATCCAGACCAACGAACGTCGTATTCGAACAACCGGAAAGCGTAGTATTCCCCGAGTTATACTCGTACCAGCACGTATCCACGTTAGTTTCCGTGAACGTATAGTTCAGCGTCTTCGAAGTGGACGGATAAGTCGTGTTGGCAGGCAGAACAATACTCAAATCAGTCGGATAAGTCACATCGAACCTGAACAAAAGAACACTTGTCGTGTTAATGTTACCGAGCGTATCATTACACCAGAACGTTATGTTCTGCTGGCCTTCTCCGGCCGATATATTCACGTAATAATGAGTAGTGGAATCATTGCTCATCGATACGTTCCCAGTCCCGTTCATAGAGTATCCGCACCATGAGCCTGTCTGGTCAAGAGTGACATTCGCCCAGACCCAGGTCTGCGGATAGGACTGGTTCCACGGAGACTCAATAGTTATGTCAGGAGGATTAGTGTCCCTCGTCCAGAACCTCACCGTCGAGTTAATGTTACCTACCGAATCGTTAGCCCATACCGTTACATTATTCAATCCATCAGACAGCCCCCCGATCGTTCCGGACCATGCGTTCCCAACGACAGAACAGTTCGTAACATTCGATCCGCTGTTGACAGAATAAACCGAACAGTTAACGTCCGAGTAAGAGAACGCAAATCCATCCGATTTAATCGTGGAATTTACAGGGTTTGTTATCGTTATGTCAGGAGGGTCGGTATCCCTGTTGAATATTCTCAAACTCGGCTGATGGGAGTTTGTTGCATTGTCCGAACAGTTGACCGTCCAGTTCTGGTTCATTCCTGAGGCTATATTGTTCTGAATGAAGGTTGTCAGGGTAGCGTTAATGACAGAAGAATTGGTGTCTAGAAGCGTGGAATTGACGTATAACGAACATACGAGACTCTGATCCATCGTGTCGGTAACGTTGAACTGGAAATTTATCGTGCTCAGGCTAGTATTGTATGAAGGGACCGGGGAAACCAGCGATACGACGGGATCTGTCCTGTCGACGTTCAGTGTGTATGCGGAAGAATTTACGCTCGTTTCGTTGGTGCAGTTAACGTACCAGCTTATTGTTCCTTCCGAAAGACTGCTGTTTGCGTATATCGTCGTGCTGATGTTGCTAATAACCGTGGAGTTCGTTCCGCTGGGTACGCCAGATATGAACAGTTCGCATGAAGCTGTCGCATTATCTCCTGTATAATTAAATATAAACTGTATAGTATCATTATCAGACTTTGTCCATGAACCGTCCACTGGTGAAACCAGATTTACCGAGTCTATGCCGGCGGCGAGAACGAATATCTGTACGAAAGCAAGGAAGACGAATGAAAACAACAAAGCTACCAACAAGTATTTAGACCCCGACCCCATAGAATTTCTTTCATTCGCTGGTTTATAAAATTTTGTTTAAACGTGATCTGTTTGGCAATCTGTTATCTAGAATCTTCTTCGCTTTTGGTTTTTGAACTTGATGTTCTGTTTCTTTACGTGAGCAGAGTATCTCTTTGACTGCTCTTCCATTTCGCTTCTCGTCATTTCCTGCGGTTCCACGTAGTCTATCTGCAATCCTGTTGCCCTTATATGCTGTTTTTTCAGCAGTTCCGCTACGCCGTCCACCCTGCTGTTTTCACTGCTGGAATCGATTGCTGTGTAGTCAAAAAGGTCTAACCAGTCCCCGATAAGCGGCATTGATGTAGTGAGCTTTATGTTTCCGTCTGTCAATTCTTTTAATTCATAATGTGTTCCTGTTTCCTGGTCGAACCATTTGTAAGACCTTGTTTCCTGGTCGTAATTTAAAGGTTCGGCTATCCTGCTGATCAGGGGTACCATCGAGGAATCAACGCCATTGTATGCTATTTCCTGCGCGAAAACATCCCCTCCTACGCCAGTTAGTGCATCTAAACCTTTTTTAATGAAATAGACAGTTAAACCTGCTTTTAACGCTTTTGACATCATGATTATTTTTTCTTTGGTAAGCTTTTATGGCATGATTGTTCCATGAAGACGTATTCTGTTCCTTTCTGACCATTCACCCGAGCCACCTGTCAGTTTTTCCAGTTCCTTCGTGAAGTTTTCCGTGTATTCTTTTCCCTTCCTTTTCAGAAAATCCTCCAGTGGTATGTCCTTCCTGCCCTTGATCCCGCGGAACATCACGAAATCAACCTTATTCATCCATTCCGCGGCGATGAATACGTATTTGGCCAGAGTTTCCGGGGGTATCTTTTCGATGTTCGGACAGTACGTGTCAAGGGTTAAGAATACCATGTCGTCATGATCAACCATGACATAGATTGGATAGAATGAGCATTCCGCGGGCTTGTGATCGTGTATGGAGCATCTGCCCTTCTCAAAGTAGGCGCAGAAACCGTCTCTTGTTTTGGGCACGAAGAAGCCGCTGACGTTGCTGAAAAGATCCCTTCCGGCTATTCGTACGATTTCATCCCTTTCTGCCTTCGATATCCTCGGGGCTGCTTCCAGGCAGCACTTCTTGTTGCAGTCCTCGCAGAAATTGAATTTCATGTTGACTATGATGTCGGCATGAGCATTCCGCCGATCTGGGAAGAAGCTATCTTGTGTATCATCGCGGCCAGAGAATTGGCGATGTTCTGCGCTTCGCCCGCATCCATCTTTATGTGTTCAGGCTCGAGAATCTCGATTGATGAAGGACCGTAGTTGAGTACGACGTAAAGCAGCCTGTCATAATTGATGGTCAGCATATCGAATTCGACTATCACCGATGAAGCTTCTTCGACATTGGGAAGGGGTTTCTTCACCTTCTGGGCTTCATGGAATTCCTTGTTGTATACCATTATGTTCTCCTCGCTCGAAAGGCTCTCGATCAGCTTCTCGAGCGCGCCTTTCGCCGCTTTCTCGTTTATCGCCATCGCCTCGACCATGACCGATGACCTGATCCAGCCAGATTTGACCCTTTTCTTCATGTCCTCTTCCATCTTCTTGTCCATAACAATCAATTTGCACGGTAATATATAAAAATTCCGATGTTAGCAGGAACATTCAAGAAAAAGTTTTAATTGGATTGATCTGGTTCAGTTTCAAATTCTTTACAAAATTCTAAAGGGATGTTATATTTCCCTAATTTAGATTTATAGAATTCGCGTTTTTTAATAGTATCTTCATCTGTAGTATCATGAGGAAACATAATATAAATTAATTGTATACTTTTTGATGAAGAAGATTCAATTGCTCTCCAATTACGTTTCATTTCTGTTGTTGATGCATCATATTCTCCATCTGGAGTTAATTCTAAAGCATACATGTCCCCATAATTATGTGGTAGTTTAGAACGCTTACCAACTATCCGCATAAATGTTTTCTTCTCATCTTTAGATATACTACCAGCAAGAATAGCATTTGCATAATCAAGATTGCCCTTCCCAATATAATCATCACCAACAAATCCTTCTTTCAGAATCAACCCTAAATCGATAAAACTATCTCCATTCTTTGGTTCTTGTATGCAATGGAAAACTCTCTCTGTCATATACTGATTTAGAAAGAATTATTATAAACTATTAAACTTTTGGAGAGATGATTAATTTACTAAAAATTGCTTCCTATTTCCTTCCCCAGTTCGAAGCATTCGTTCATGAACTTCTTATCTTTCCCGATCTCTTCCGGCCCCTCCGCCTTCATTGATATTGACCTTTTTACGTCCATCCCCTGAAGTGTGGCGAACACGTTCATGGCTTCCATCGCCTTTATCGCGCTTATACCTCCCACCGAAACCAGAACAACCTTCTTGCCTTTGATCTTTTTTGAAAAATAATAGGGATTCGTCCTGTCCATGAAATTCTTGAGCAGCCCGCTCACGTTGCTCCAGTAAGACGGGGACCCGATAATAATAACTTCCGCTTCTTCCATCTCTTTGCATATTTCCCGCATGTCGTCCTGTATGTGGCATTCCCAGTTTTCCTTGCACCCGTCGCAACCGTCGCAGAACCCGATCTTTTTTTCCCTCAGGAGAATGAGTTTGCCTATGGCCCCCGTGAATTCCACGCCGTCAAGTATCCTTCTCAGTATGGATTCCGTGTTCCCTTCCCTCGGGCTCCCGCAGATCGCCAGTATCTTCATTTAATCCACTTCTTCCCCTTTATCTCGGCTTTCGTTCCGCATTTCGGGCATTTGTCGTTATAGGAGATGACGGTGAAACCGGTTCGCCTGATTATGATGGTTCCGCATTTGGGGCAGGTGGTCGACTCGTTTTCGCTTCTGAGATTCCCGGCATACACCCATTTCATCCCCATCCGCTTCGCGATTTTGACAGCCGTCTCCACCGAGTTCCCGGGAGTGGGAGGGGCGTCAGTCAGCTTGTAATCGGGGTAAAACGCCGAAAAATGAACCGGTGTATTCTTGCCGAGATTCGATCTGATCCATTTCACCAGCTTGCCGATCTCCTCCTTTGAATCATTGTACATCGGGATTATGAGGTTCGTGACCTCGATCCATATCCGGTTCTTCTTGTACTCCTTCAGCGCCTCGAAGACTGGCTCTATTCCTTTGGATGCCATGCTGACCTTCCGGTAGAACTGGTCGTTCCCCTTTATGTCCACGTTTACCGCGTCCAGATACTTAGACATCTTCCTTATCACTTCCGGCGAGGTGTAACCGTTCGAAACCCATACGTTGTAAAATCCTTCTTTTTTCGCTGCTTTCATGACCTCGAAAGCGTATTCGAAGAATACCGTTGGCTCGGTGTAGGTGTAAGCGAACCCGCCTGCTCCCTGCTCCTTTGCGAGAGAGATCAGCCTCTCCACGGGAACCTCTTCACTGCTTACTTCTCTGAACTCCTGGGAAATCTGCCAGTTCTGGCAGAACCTGCAGGCCAGGTTGCATCCTACCGTGGCTATTGAAACACATTCGCTTCCCGGCGCGAAATGGAACAGTGGTTTCTTCTCGATCGGATCAACAGCGATGGAACACGGCCTCCCGTATACAAGCGAATAAAGCTTGCCGTCAACGTTTTTTCGCACCCTGCAGAATCCCTTTCCACCTTCGGGTATTTCGCATTCCCTGGGGCAGAGGACACACCTGACTTTCTTTCCCGTGAGCTTCCTGTAGAAATCGGCTTCCTTCATGAAAAAGAAATCTTTCCTTGGCTTAAATTATTTACAAAATCAACTTTCATGCCTTTTTATTCGTTTTTCTTTATTTCCTTCTTTATCTCTTCCAGCTCTTTCTTGGTTCTCTCTATTTCCTTCTCGTGCGTCTTTATCTTCTTTTCCTGCTTTACGTTGATCTCCTTCTCCTTCTTCAGCTCCTTCTCGTGCGTCTTTATCTTTTCTTCCTGCTTTACGTTGATCTCCTTTGCCTTCTTTATCTCGCTCTCGTGGTGCCTCAGCCTGTGGAAAGTCGAGAATATCTTACCGAAATTCTTCTCCTGCTTGAATATGGATACACCCACCACTGAACTCAGGATGTAAAGCATCACGCCTATACCTATCAGCGCGTAGAACGACGTTAATATTTTTCCCGCATCGGTTGTCGGGGCGATGTCACCGTATCCTATTGTTGTCAGAGTTATTGTGGAAAAGTAGAACGAATCGACAAAGGACCAGCCTTCGACGAAATGGTAAATGCTGGTTCCGAAACTTAAAAGGATCACTATGAGAACCCCGGCGAAATATATCCTGTTCCTTAGCATGTTAATATTTTGTCATAAGTTGAATAAAAAGCCTCATTGAAATATTAAAAGAATAATAAAAGAATAAATAGTATCCGAAATTAAATGATTATTATTGTGCCTCAGTAGCTCAGTGGTAGAGCGATCGCCTCGTATATTAATGAATCATAATTGCCCATCCGGGAAAGCGATAGGTCGGGGGTTCAATCCCCTCCTGGGGCTTTTCTATTTATATATATTCATAAAATATTACTCTATTCACGGGGCCATGGTGTAGCCTGGTCTAATCTACTTCCTTTCGTGGAAGTGATGCCAAAAGCATCGGAGCTTTGGGAGCTTCAGACCTGAGTTCAAAAGCGTTTGAAGCCGACTAGTCGGCTTCCGTTGAGATTCTCAGTGGCCCCATATTTTCCTTTTTCCGTCATGATAGTTTAACTTTTATAAACTTTAGCTCTTCTTAATGATAATATGGACGAATGTCTTTTTTGCAAGATAGTGAAGGGGGAAATACCTTCGGACAAGGTCTATGAAGATACAAACTTCCTGGCATTCCTTGACATCAATCCCAGGAACCCCGGCCATACGCTGGTGATACCGAAGAGGCACTACGAGACCATTTTCGACATGCCTGACGGGGAGACCGGAAGCATGCTTCTCATGGTCAAGAAGGTCGCAGCGGCAGTGAAGAACACGATGAAAGCGGACGGCATTTCCATTGGTCAGAGCAACGGCAGGGCAGCTGGCCAGGTCATATCGCATCTTCATTTCCACGTTATTCCCAGATACCTGACTGAAGGGCCTCCCGGACTGGAAAGCATAGTCCCTGTCAAGAAGCTTCCCCCGGACACTATGAAGAAGGCTGCAGAGATGGTAAAGGCGAACTTCGGAAGGCCAGTCGAATCCGTGCCAGCCCCACCGGAGAGTCAGCCGAGACCGGCTGAACAAAGAGCATCAGGGCAGGCAAGACCCGGTCCTGAAGAGAAATCATCTAAGAAGCCGCCGAAAGAGGAAGATCTGTTTGACTTCTGACGGGAACTGAGAAGAAAGCAAAAATAAAAAAGCTCAGAAATTTCTGCGAAGATTTTTCATCTTCAGTATAAAGGCTATTTCTTCTTTTCTGCCTTCTTGCCCTTCCGCTTTAAGAAATTCAGACACATTCTATTATAATATTCCCGAATCAATAATAAAGCTTCCTTAAGGTGGGAATTTTGCGTTTTTGGGGTTAAAATATTCTGAGTTCAGAGATCATGAAGCTCTCCGATGTATTCAAGTTCCATTTCACTGAAATTCCCGGTTCCTTCCAGACCATTCATGAAATTTTTCCATTTCAGCGAATCAGACTTTGCAACTGTTATACCACTTGCAGCATTGTTCGCATCCGTAACGAGCTTATTAATTTTGCTGTCGACAATGCCTTTGATATCTTTTTTCGTGAATATATCAATAATACCGGCCCCTATTTTATCTATTGCTGTCCCTGTTTTCATAGCAAATGTGGCCGTGTCATCGATTGGTCCTATCCCATAGTCAGATCTGATAAGACTTTGCATGACAACATCCGTTTTCCCGTCATTTGGATAATATGAAAACACCCCCAGTGCCTTTCCTGGTATTGCCATTGTATTAAGCCTACCCTCAGCATATACTATCATGTTACCTTCGCCAGCATCCAGGAACCAGAACCTGCCCCCTACGTCATCCTTTTCCCCTGAATATTCGAAGCCATGTACCCCGTTGCTGTCAGAGAGCATCGAATTCAATTCTACTTGGTAACATTTTTCCCCTTCCAGACCGAACATATAATTTACGACCTTTGCGAGCGTTTCCGGGACGTGCGCCGGATCATTCGTGATCGCATGGGAAAACGATTCATGATCAATATCAAGTGTCGCTTTTACTTCCCTGTGGTATTTTTTGCTATTCATGAGATTCAGAGCGTTTTTCCTGACTTCCGCCGGTTCCATCAGCTCGCTTTCCTGTACCACACCCGAAGGGATAATTTTTTGCCCTCCAAAATCCTTGTTGAATACAGTTTCCCATACCATTTTAGGGGTCAGTTTTTTCCTCCCGGCCTGCCCGCCGTTATCTGACGCAAAAAGCTGATATATGGGGTTCAGCGCCAGTGTCCCCATCAGCATACCGGTTACTAAATAATTCTTGATTCTTTGGGGAAATCCCCTTCTGCTGCAGCTCGAATTATACATGTTTACTCCTTGGGATCACCTTTCCACCCTACTATATATTTACCACTAATAAATAGTTAATTTATTTGTTTATAAAGCTTTTTTGGGTTATTTTTGGCCATTTTTTCGGCATAAAAACTGTAACTTTAGAGGCGGATAGGTATGGAAGAAAGGAATAAAATGCCCGGATGAAAGTATTTATTAATTCGTCCATTATTCTATTGTTATACGCGCCGATAGTCTAGCCTGGTAGGACACAGACACGATCGGCAGCTTGGAAAAAGTGAGCGCGAAAGCGTTGTGATCGTGGTGCAAGCCTTCCAAGCCTGTGACCCGGGTTCAAATGCATTCGAAACCGTTTTCGGTTTCTGGCTGAATTTCCCGGTCGGCGCATTTCATCCCTTCTTTTCTTTGCCCGAAATAATCGAATCGAGATATTTTTTATCGGTTATGACGTATTGCTTCTTCCCGAACGGTACGTCCTCAATCCTCATTTTCCCGATCCCCGTGCGCTTCAGCGATACCACTTCGTTCCCGGCCGCCTCGAACATCTTTTTGATCTGGCGCTTTCTCCCTTCGTCTATCCCGATCTCTATCGTCTTTTCCCCGAGCCTTTTCAGCGTGATCGCTCTCACAATGAACGTTTTACCGGTATCATCGTCGGCTATCCCCAGCCCTTTCTTGAGTGTTTCGAGATCGTTTTCGGAAACCGTTCCCTTCAGCCCGGCTTCGTACGTCTTGATTACGTGATTCTCCTTTCTCGTGAGCATGCGTTCGAGTTTTCCGTCGTTCGTTACGATCAAAAGCCCTTTGGTGTCCCTGTCCAGCCTCCCGACGGTGAAGAGCGAATTCCTGGTTTTCTGGTCAATCTTCTGGATGCGGGATATGACATCGTATACCGTCTTTTCACCGGATGATTTCTGGCATATCGTTCCTTTCTGCTTGTTCAGTATGACATATGTCAGCGGGACAATATCCAGTTCCTTTCCGCTGATCTTTATGACAGAACTGGTCCTGACAGAGTATTCCGGATTTCTGACGATGGTTCCGTCCACCTCGACGTTTCCGGATTTTATTTCATGCCCGGCTTCGGATGACCGGGAGAACCTGCCGGAACGCATGAGAAATGACCTGAGACGCAGTTTTTTCGACATGATGATTATTATGAAAGGATGGAATATCAATGCGCAATGGCTTCAGTCGGTTTTCTGCCTGTCCATCTCCTTCCTGATGGCCTTCTGTATCCCCTTCGGGTAATGCCTGTAATGATCCTCTTTTTCCGTTGCGCTTTTGTGTCCTGCCGCGTAATTCATCCCCCTGGACATGAGGTTCCTTTCGTGCAGCTCGTGCAGGATGATGAACTTCCTCTCATTGATGGGAATGTCATCGTCTATCCATATCTCGTTCCTGGGTATGAAGTGGTACACCCTGTCGTGACCCCCTCCACCGTAATCGAGGTAAAACAGGCTCCTCACGAGTTCGCCGTCAACCAGCCAGACGCTTACCCCGTTGCTGTAGATTTTCAGCTTCTTTTTGTGAACCATTTTTATCAGATCTTTCCTGTCCTTCCCTGATACGGTCAGCTTCTTCATTATCTCGGATTTTGCCCTTTCCCTCTTCTCGAAGATGGCCGCATTGTATGAAGCTTCTTTGTATTTCATCCCGCCAGTTATCAGCCTGTATTCCGTCAGCATGCGGTCTATGTAATATCTCATCTCGTCTTCATCCGTCCCTTCGGCTATCCAGAATTCGTTCTTTGGTATGAAAGTCAGTTGGTAATGATGGGCGTAATTCACGAAGTCCTCGCAGATGTTGCTCCTGATGTGTTCCCCGTCAACCAGCCATACATTTATCCTGGAAATCGAGCAGATTTTTCTTATATACGGCTTTCCCCCTTTTTCGATCCTGATGATTCCTTTCCTGAATTTTTTGTTAAGAAAACACCACAAAAGCACCACCGTTGTTAGAATAATTGGTTTTTCCTGTATAATAATCAGTGAAAACAGACTCTAGCATCTCGGTGGCATGCACGGGTGGCAGTGACTTTTCGTGTGGAAACCCATTCCGATGTGCTGGTTTAACTGAGGGTTGACCGAATGGGCTGGCGGAACTGGACCATTGAGAGAAGAATCAGGGATTCTCCGGAGGTCGAGGCAGCATACTACATAATCCTCCCCGACATCCTCCCAGTTTTTGTGTATTCCCCTTTCCTGCGCGCCGAATTTCCTTATCAGGTGAAGCGAGCCGTTCTGCCTGAAGTGACCGAATACGTAATCGTAGCCCATGTTCTTTGCGGATAATATGAATTCCCTCATGAGAAGGTAACCGTAACCCATGCCCTGGTACTGAGGATTTATCACGAAGTTGAAAAGGTAAAGAACCTTGGGGTTTCCCGGGAGGTCGGTCAGTCCGAACATGTTCTTGTCCTCGTCGTCCATGCAGAAGCCGATCGCGTTTCCCGCGTACTGTGAATCAACCAGAATCACCTTGGATACCGCGTTCTCTTCCCTGACTACGTCTACGAATTCCTCTGCGGGAGTCCTTATCGAATCCGGATATACTCTCTCGGATTCTATTATCATCTGGTTGTATTTGTCCCAGTTCTCTGCCCTAACGTCTTCGAATGACATCATAGATTAGAACATACCGTGAACAAGATTAATATACCTTACGGTAGGCATTTATATACCCTCTGGGGGGATGGAAAGACCCCCTTTCGGCAAAAACCGAAACATTTCGAAACCTATTTAATAAGCCCGTGAGAAGTATAAACCATGAAAGGATTTTTAGGTCCGGTGGCTTTGCTCGCGGTAATGATACTGGTTGGAGCGGGCGTCATAGTGGCGCTGAATCCGGCCATTGAAATAGCGGGAGCAGAGGGAGTGAAGAAGTTCTCTTCCTGTTCCGAGCTCCGGGATTTCCTCCAGGCCAATGCGGGAGAATCCGGTTATTTCGGATATGGCATGGATACCGGTGTTATGCGAAACGTGGGAGCGCCCCAGGCAATGCCGACCATGGCCGAAGCAGGGGATTCGGCGGGAAAGGCGGCAGGTTCTGACGAATTCTCCACCACCAACATCCAGGTGGAGGGTGTGGACGAGGCGGACATAGTCAAGAACGACGGTAAGTACCTGTACATCGTTTCCAAATCCAGGGTATACATCGTTGACGCTTATCCGGCCGAAGATTCGAAAATAGTCTCCGAGATAGAGTTCTCCGGCAGCCCTTCGGAAATTTTCATCAATGGCGACAAGCTGGTCGTTTTCACATCCGGCTACGGGAGATTCTATGCGGAACCCGCTCCGATGATGGATGTTGTGACCAAGATAGCGCCGGAATACGATGGATGGTCCGGTTCGACGGTTTATGTTTATGACGTGTCCGACAGGAGCAGTCCGTCCCTTACAAGGAACATAACCTTAGAAGGTAATTATTATGATTCCAGGATGATCGGTGATTACGTGTACGTCATCTCGCAGAAATACGTCAACACCTGGAGCGACCCGGGAATACCGAGAATACTTTCAGCGGGCCTGGAGAGGCCCCTCTGCGGGTGTGCGGATGTTTACTATTTCGACGTTCCGGACACCTCATACCAGTTCACTACCATAACATCTTTGAGCGTGGAAGATGACTCGATGGAACCCGTCAGCAAGGTGTTCCTTTTGGGCTACAGCCAGAACCTGTACGTTTCCCAGAAAAACATTTACATAACTTACGACAAGAGGATGGGCCAGACTGAAATGATTAAGAGGCTTTTCAACGAGGTCCTGATACCCAATCTCCCCCCGGACCTTTCTGTCCAGGTTTCTGCTATCTGGAACTCGGACAAATCAGATTCGGATAAAATGAACGATATATCGATGCTTATGATGGATTATGTTGACAAGCTCGGCCCGGAGGCTGGAGCGGCATTCATGGAGAACATCCAGAATAAATACGAGGAATTTTCGCTGAAGATAGCCAAGGAAATGGAAAGATCGGCTGTACATAAGATTTCCATAAGCGACGGCATGATAGAATACGCCGCGGGAGGAAGCTTTCCCGGACGCATCCTGAACCAGTTCTCGATGGACGAGTACGAGGGATATTTCAGGGTGGCCACTACGACGAGCCAGGTTTCAAGGAGCGGCGGCGGTTCAGCCAACCACGTTTACGTGCTCGACGGGAATCTCCAGATAGTGGGAAAGGTGGAGGATCTTGCCCAGGGAGAGCAGATTTATTCCGCCCGTTTCATGGGTGACCGAGGTTACATGGTAACGTTCCAGAAGATAGACCCGTTGTTCGTCCTGGACCTATCCGATCCCTATAACCCGAGGGTGCTCGGAAAGCTGAAGATACCCGGATATTCGGATTATCTGCATCCCTACGACGAGAACCACATAATAGGAATAGGCAAGGAGACCGTCGAAGCCGAACAGGGAAATTTTGCATGGTACCAGGGAGTGAAAATGGCGATATTCGACGTGTCTGACGTAGAGAACCCGAAGGAGCTCCACAAAGTCGTCATTGGCGACAGGGGAACCAGCTCGCCGGCGCTTTACGATCACAAGGCATTCCTTTTCAGCAGGGAGAAAAATCTTCTGGTCATCCCGATCAGCCTCTACGAGATCAGCGACGAGGACAAGGAAAAGGGGAGGGACAACACTTACGGACGCTACACCTTCCAGGGCGCTTACGTGTATGACATAACCCTGGAGGACGGGTTCGTTCCTAAGGGCAGGATAACCCACCAGGAAGACAAACCGGAAGACGAGGAAGACGAATACTACTACAGTAACTGGGAGAAGGAGATCATGAGGAGCATGTACATCGACAACGTGCTTTACACCCTCTCGATGAGCATGCTGAAGATGAACAATCTTTCCGATCTTTCGGAGATAAAGGGGATCGGATTCTGACGAATGATGACTTGAATAGAAAATATATGTCATCTGTCTGTAAGTTCAGTTAATTATTTATTCCCCCTCCGTTAAATCATTCTTAATATGGATCTGAAATCTAATCCAGCCCCGCTGGGGCTGATGGGCTTCGGGATGACGACCGTGTTGCTGAATCTGCACAACTCCGGGCTGTTTTCGCTAGGGACGATGATCCTTGCCATGGGAATATTCTACGGCGGGTTCGCCCAGATATTCGCGGGTATAATGGAATACAGGAACGGTAACACGTTCGGTACAACTGCATTCTGTTCTTTCGGTTTGTTCTGGCTGAGCCTCGTTTTCCTGCTGGTGTTCCCGGTCTTAGGTTGGGGTTCTGCGCCTGAACCGATGGCAATGGCGTCGTATTTCGTGATGTGGGGACTGTTCACCCTGTTCATGTTCTTCGGATCATTGAAACTGAACAGGATGCTCCAGTTCGTTTTGCTGTCGCTTACCATACTGTTCTTCATGCTTGCGATAGGCGACATCACCGGTAACGCGCTGTTCAAGATAATAACCGGTTACGAGGGAATAATCTGCGGGCTGAGTGCATGCTATGGGGCAATGGCGATTGTGCTTAACGAGGTGTACGGACGAACCGTGCTTCCGATCTGCCCGGTAAAAAGTAAGAAATCATCTTAACTCAAAAGGGTAGCTATCTCTCCGTTGTTTCTTTTTTTTTGCGTATATAAAATTTACAATATTCTTATTTTTCATGAGTGATGATCTTATTGGAAAATACGTGGATGGGATCATAAATATAATTGAAAAAGAGCCCGGTGTTTATAGCGGAAATGGAATACATGGATTAATATCGCGGCTTTCGCAGGAATTGAATTTGGACCCTGTTGGTAGCGTTCGAGTTACTCTCGCATTAATGGAATCAGGAAAAGTTGAAGCCAAAGAAGAAGGAAAATTATATCCGAAAGAATAATATCTATTTTTTAATAATTTTTATTTCCCGAATCTGCTGACGATTCCTCGGAGGAAGAGATAGATAACGACCAGGAATATTACGTATTCTATGAGTATCCCCACGGTTGCGGCCCCTGTCCCCAGCGTTCCTATATCTGCGACCAGCCTTGAGGAGTGGATGAACATCGCAGATCCTCTTGATTCGGAGTAATCGGTGTGAAGAAGAGCTATAAAAAGGCCTGCGAAAACCATTGAAAGAATGAGTGTTTTCTTCTTCATGATATATTATTAATTGCCTTTTCCTAATATATATTTTCGCCTTTTTCCATAAATTTTACAAAAAAATTCTCCCTGTTATAGACAAATCTTAAATATCAAATCCCCAATATAATAACAAATAAATTTATATGGCGGTATACGACAGCTAATATTTTTTGAACCAAGTTGTCTTTCCATGAGTGGTGTTGGGATGGTCTTAAAGCATATCAGAAATCTGAAAAACAGGTTTTCTTCTATCGTCTCGAGGATATTCAGGAAAAAGAGGGACATAAGAATCGGGTTATACGGGCCGGTCAATTCAGGCAAAACCACTCTGGCGAACAGGATATGCATGGACTGGCTTGGCGAGGAGATGGGTTCCGCTTCTGTCGTTCCGCACGAGACCAGGGAAATCCAGACAAAGGAAAAGGTCCAGATAAAATCCAACGGAAAGTCCCTCACCTTCAACCTGGTAGACACTCCGGGCATAGCGACCAAAATCGATTTCGAGGACTTCCTGAAATTCGGCCTGAAAAAAACGGAAGCGAAGTCCCGTGCGAAAGAGGCGACGAGGGGTGTTATAGAGGCCATAAAATGGCTTGACAGGATGGACATGGTTCTCGTCGTTCTCGATTCGACGAAAGACCCGATCAACCAGGTGAACATCACGATTCTCGGGAACCTCGACGCAAGGAACATACCGCTTTTGATCGTCTCGAACAAGGCCGACGTGAGGAAATCAAGCACCACTAAAATACGGAACGCCTTCCCGGGCTATGACGTGATAGGAATATCCGCCAAGACCGGGCAGAACATGAAGGACCTCTACGGTTCGCTGCTCAAAAAACTATAGGTGTCGGATGAATCTGAAAATTAAGTTCATTCCATATGAGAAGATGAAGATGGACAGCTTTTCTGACATTCTCAGGGATGTCAAGGAAAACACTATAATTCTCATAGACGCTAAACTCAAACCCGAGGAAGAGTCCGAGATAATCGAAAAAACAATGGAAAGCGTTTCCGAGAAATTCTCCGGCATAGAGCTCAGCTCGATAGACTTCGCCGGCGAGGAAGAGATGAACAACTTCGAGCGGTTCAAGAACATTATCATAGAAAGGATCATAGGAAAGAAGAGGGGAATGACGATAATAGGACCTGCAAAGATCATCCACAAGATTAAGAAAAATCCAAAGGAACTGCTTCTTTACATGTGATTGTTACTGTAAAGTCATTAATTATACTGGTTTTTATAAGTCTTTCCGGTATATTTTAGAATTATGAGATATGGCGTAGCTATGAAGTTAGGCGGTAAGATAATGGGTACTCCCGACAACATACTTCAGGCCGCTGAACTGGTTTATAACAGAAAAAATGATCATCCTATAGTCATTACTTCAAGCACAGGCGAATCCGCAAGATTCAGACCAAAATTCACTGACAGACTTCTTTATGTGGCCGATACAAGGAATTTTGACAGGAGGGATATTCTGGATAAAACGATAGAGAGAGAGCGAAGAATAATAAGAAAATTGGGGCTAAAAACATCCATCATAAATTCTCATGTCCGGGAACTCAGACAATATTTCAATAACCCGAAGGATTTCGGAACTCATGCAGAATACGAGGATACCATGGCATCATATGGTGAGCTGATGTCCACCAAGATTTTTTCCGAAGTTCTCGAGCAAATGGGTGTTCCTTCCATGGCTTTCGATACAGGGGATTTCTTAATAACGGATGAAATATTCACCGACGCTAACATCACACCCGAAGGATACAAAAAGATGGGGAAAAAATTAATGCAGACTGCTGCAAGATACAAAGGCGTGACTCCCGTATTAACTGGTTTTTTAGGAAGAAGTAAAAAAGGCAAGAGGACTACTCTTGGCAGAGGAAGTTCTGATTATGTTGCAGTTGCCTCCGGGAGAGCTGCCGGGGTTGATGTAGAGGTTTGGAAAAAAGTCCCAGGTGTTCTCGAAGCCCATCCCGGTTACATAGAAAATCCCATGACCATAGAATTGTTATCATACAACGAGGCTGATGAAATGTCAACTTATGGAGGGGTTGTTCTAATGGAAAAATCACTCGATGCCGTCAGATCCGGTAATTGCACGAAAATCTGGATAAAGGATATAGATGATCAA
This sequence comes from Candidatus Aenigmatarchaeota archaeon, assembly GCA_016932215.1. Lineage (GTDB taxonomy): Archaea > Aenigmatarchaeota > Aenigmatarchaeia > QMZP01 > QMZT01 > JAFGDH01. Next base: position 16,167 of record JAFGDH010000020.1, read on the forward strand.
AAAGCACATGGTACCTTGATAACGAATACTGGTGACAGAAGCAAATATGGTGAAGTCAAAGGGATAACATGTAGCGAGGTAGATGTTTTGATTTCTCATCCAGGGCCGGATATTACTGCGGAGATGTTCCAAAAACTGCGGGCGAAAGACGTGAGAATTTTTTCAGCTTCTTATATAGATGGTCATCTTGGTCATACACTTTTCATAGTTCATGACCCTTCCCACTCAATGGCGAATTATTTATTCAGAAAAACTGGACAAAAGGTCGGTGGTGAGAAGAACAAATACATGGTAAAACTTGTCGGGGACGGAATTTCTAGGAATCATGAAATTACAAAGAAATTACATAACGTTATGGATTCCGTACAGGGAGAATTTCCAGACACTCCGGTTTTTTACCGTGTTCAGCCTATTACCAAATCCAGCATAGGAATAGTGTGCAGACAACGAGCGATAAATCAAACAATGAAATTACTATATAACGAATTCTTCCCTCATGAAATTAAAGAAGATATTTAATATTCACTTCCATTAATAGTCAATAACATACAAGTCTTGTGGTGATCATGCCTAACAAATGTACCAAGTGCGGAAAGATACATCCTGACGATGCTCCTTACCTGATGGACGGCTGCGACAAGTGCGGCTCTAAGTTCTTCTTCTACATAAGGCAGGAACTCCTCTCGAAGGCGGAAAGGGATATGCAGGACATCTCCCAGAAGGAGATGAAGGAGATAGAGCAGGACATCAGGGAAATCGTCAGCAAGGAGGAGAGGCTGGAGGATGACGATACTGTGATCCTTGATGTCGAGGCGATCCGGGTGATCAAGCCGGGAAAATACATGATAGACGTCACCAACCTTTTCACGCAGAAGCCCATCGTCATCCGGGTGGGTCCGGGGAAGTACGAGCTGGATCTCTCGTCTCTGATGCAGAAGTTCCGCCGAAAGAAAGAAGGTGGGTGAGTCATGCAGATAACCAAGCAGACCGTTTACAGGATCGCATGGATATGTCTGGTTGCGGGCATAATTTTTTCACTGCTTTCATTCGTTTTCCCCCAGACCCTCGTTCTGGGATTGCTGCTCATCTCGGTATGGGTTATATTGGCAGTTTACTGGGTCGCCATTACTATAAAGGAAAACGGGATATCCGCCAGGACGTACGCCAAGTTCGGGATCATTTTCATCGCGATCGGAATGAAGATCATCCTGTTACCCGATCTTTACAGTTCTCTCAACTGGATTTTCGGAATAGTGATGGCGGTCGGAATCGTTCTTCTGCTGATCGCCGGCGTGAAGAAGTTCAATGACCGCCAGAGCAGGGAATTCAACGTCAGTCTTTCGGTTCTGGGTCTTATTGCGCTGCTCCTGATCATGGCAGGGATAATAGTGAACGTCGTATGCACGTTCCTCTTCCCGGAACTGGTGGGGATAGGCAATTATTTCTTCGTCGCCGGGTTCGGCATAGGGGCGATAGGACTGTTCCTCTACGTGATAAAGAAGAAGGCATTCAAGTAATGATCTCCCTCTTAGCTGGAGAATTCTACCCCTTCGTTCGAAACGTTTACTTTCATGAAGTCCCTTGCTGCCTTCGTGTTCCTGAATATCTTCCTTGATTCGTCTTCCAGCTCCTTCACTGACTGGTAGCGCCTGGAGAAATGCGTCAGAATGAGACTCTTGACGCCTGCCTTCTTCGCTATTTTGGCGGATTCCTTGGCTCCGGAATGCATCCGGTCTTCCTTCACTTCAACGAACGTGGCGTCGTGTATCAGCACGTCCGCGTCCTTCGAAATCTTCACTATGTTTTCGCATGGTTCCGTGTCCCCGGTGTACACGACTTTCACACCTTTCCTCCGCACCATGACGTCCTTCATCGTTATTTTATTTCCCTTGAATTCGATCTCACCTTTGCTCTTCAGCTTGCCTATCATGGGACCCTGTTTGAGGCCGAACTTCTTCTCGGCGAGGGAGATGTCGACGTTTTCCCTGTCCTTCTCGACGAACGCGTAAGAAACGGAAGGGACGGTGTGCTTGGTGGGGATGGAAAGTATCTCGTAATCGTCATTCTCGTATACCTTTGTTATAATGTTCCCTTCGTAAGGGACGTTCTTCGGGATTATGTTAAAACCGGTCCCCCAGTAATTCATGTCCTTTACGTTCTGGACGAACCTGTCCGCATCGGGTCCGTAGATGTAGACCGGTTCCTTCCTTCCCTCGAGGCTCATCGTGTAGAACAATCCTATCAGTCCTATCCAGTGGTCTGCATGCCAGTGGGAGATGAATATGTGACGGATCTTCATGAAATTGAGGCCGGCGGTTATTATCTGGCGCTGGGTACCCTCCCCGCAGTCGAAAAGCATCCGGTCCTGCTCGTAACGGATGAAGACGGATGCATGGTTCCTGTGCGGCGTGGGAGGACCGCTCCCCGTCCCTAGGAAAACGATTTCAAGCATAATATATTTTTAGTGTGAGTTATTTTAAAGAAATTCTGAAAAATCTCCGGGAAATCGGATTATTTTAAAATCTCTATTCTGTCGACCGGGTATTTTTTTCTCAACTCCGGTTCGTTCAGTGCGCCTGTTTTATGTTCAACGTCAAAATAATACTGACCGCTTTCGGTTGTGCTGAATATGCCCGTTTGAACGCACCCGAAATCGTCGCATAAAGCTCCCGTGTTTATTTTTTCTTTGGAACCGATCATTTCGTATATTCTGATTTTAACCATGTTTTATTCTGTGGCGGAAAATCTTTTAACTTTGATCTGAACCGGCAATTTTTATTCCATAACTTTTATTTGTTTTTTTGAGCTTAGCCTTTCTTATCAGGACAGCAAGAACGATTGCCACGAAGACAGCCGAGAAAATGACAAAAGAAACCTGACCGGTGTCTATTTCCTGATATGTTGGCTGGCTTCTCAGCTTCCTTTCCACGATGTTCCTCGCGAACTGGGCGACCGACATGGCCTGGGTGTAATTTCCCCCCTCCAGATAATATTTTGCCTGATCCAGGAAGTTGGCCGCTTCCTCGATATCTATTCCCTTTTCTGTTGCCTCCCTTATCAGCAGTTCAGTATTCTCTATGATGCTGCTAGCCGTCACGCTGTAGTTAAAACTTTCTGCCAGTCCTGGCTTCTCTTCTTGGTATACGGTGATCTTTACCTCTTTCGTTTCGTATATGATTCCTGTCTCTGCGTTTACATATACGCTGTAATTCCCTTCTTTCCCTGAATGGTTTATTTTCAGCGATAATTCGGTTTCCTCTTCTTCTTCCAGGCTTTCTATCTCTTTCGTTTCCCCTGCCCACCCACCCGGGAGATCCGTTTCTACCATTATCGAATCCAGCGAGCATGTCCCTGTGTTTTTTATTTTTGCAGTTAACGAGATGTTTTCCGTTGTTTTTATTTCTATGCTCCCGGGAACGGAAAGTTCTAACGAACTGGTGCAGGCTGACGGTGCCGGGCCTGGCCAGGACGGCGGGGATGATCCCCCGGGAGGGGGCGGGACGTAAGGAGCGACGTATCTGGTCCAGTATCTTACGCTGTAATTCATCTCTCCCTGTGAATTATTTACCCATACGGTTATGTTATGAAATCCATTCAACAGTCCGCTGAGTGTTCCGGTCCACTCGACTCCGGGAATGGAGCAGTTCGTAACATTCGCTCCACCATCGAGAGAATAAACAGAACAATTCACGACATAATAAGTGAAATTGAAAGCATCCGAACTTATCGTGCTGTTGACCGGGCTATTGATTACCGGCGCAAAAACCGGGAACTCTCTCGTCCAGAACCTCTGGGAATAGTTCCAGTTTCCTGCCGAATCATTGACCCATACAGTTATGTTATGGATACCGTCGTTCAACCCGCCGATCGTCCCTGCCCATTCGTTCCCGGTAACCGAGCAGTTCGTAACATTTACTTTCCCGTCTGCAGAGTAAACAGAACAGCCCACCTCAGAGTACGAGAAATTGAATATGTCGGAAGATACTGTATTGTTTATCGGATTGTTTATATCCGGTGGTGCTAAAGCCGTATCCCTCGTCCAGAAACGTACGGAATAATTCATGTTGCCTGATGAGTCATTCGCCCAAACCGTTATGTTGTTAATTCCATCTGATAGTCCCCCCATCGTCCCGGACCACGAATTCCCAACGACAGAACAGTTGGTCACATTGGATTCCCCGTTGACCGAATAAACCGAACAATTCACTTCGTTGTATGAAAAAAGGAATGAATCAGAATTGATGATCGAGTTGACGGGATTGTTTATTGTTATCTGGGGCGGGTCGATGTTTCTCGTCCAGAAACGTACGGAATAATTCATGTTGCCTGATGAGTCATTCGCCCAAACGGTGATGTTATGGAATCCGTCCGAGAGGCTTGTGAACGTTCCGGTCCACCCGCTTACGGAAGAATTGGTCACGTTTATTCCGCCGTCAACAGAATAAGCCGTCCAGCTGACCGTTTCATTATACGAGAAATTGAAAAGGTCTGTCGTGACCGTCGTGTTTTGCGGATTATTTATCATGACCAATGGCGAAGTCGTATCCTTTGCGGTGAAATATCCGATGTTGTTTGAATAATGTATTTCGTTTTCCCCTCTCCACACAAGGTGAACCGAACTGCCGTCGACCGCCGTGGAAGAACGCTCCTGATTTCCGGGAGAGTTGGTAATCATTACTATATCGTTCCAGCCACCGTCGTTGGCGTAGAAAATGTTGTCTATAGTCGGGCTTTCCGAGTTTCTCCCCGTCCATGAAATATGGACGCTCTCACCGTCGTCCAGTCCGATGGACGGAAACATCTGGTCGTAATCGGTCTGGTCCGTTATCTTGACCTCTTCCGTCCAGTTGTTGCTGTTCGCGTACCTTATGTTCATGTACATTCCCTTCAGTCCGGAATAGGCTATGTGAACGAGGCCGTTTTTCCCTGCCATTAAGGAAGGCACGGTCTGCGTTCCCCCGGAGCCTATATTTTCTTCTAATGCGCTCCAGTTATTGCTGTTCGCGTATATTATATGGCTGTTCGTGTTACCCGGATTTTTCCCGTACCAGGCGATATGGATCACGTCATCCGGGCTTATGTCGAGCGAAGGGTAAGAGTTGTCGTATACGTTCTTATCAGTTATCTCGATTATGCTGCTCCAGTTGGAACTGTTTGCGTACCTTATGTTGTAGTAATCAGGGTTGCTGGAAGTCTTCCCGTGCCATGCGATATGAACTATTCCGCTGCTGTCCACGGCAATGGAAGGGGCTCTCTGGTCATAGCTGACCGAACCGGTGACATCCACGCCGTTCGTCCAGTTAGTACTGTTCGCATAAAAAATGTTGGGATTGCCCACCGTCACCGATGTCCTTCCCTGCCATGCGGTATGCACTACATCGTTGCTGTCAACGAAGATATCAGGCCAGTATTGGTCATACGAAGTGTACGGGGTCGTGTCAGTTACGTCGCCCCAGTCAGCGTTGCTGGAATATAATATGTTGAAGGGACTTTCCCCGTACCATACCGCATGCAATGTCCCGTTAGAATCGGTCATCCCGGAAGGGCTTAGATGGCTTCCCGGAAGGCTTTCGCTTATCTTTATGTCCATGTTTGTCAGACTCGACAGCAGATAACCCCATTCACTCTCGTTTGATTTTACCCTTATGTGATAAGATTCATCGATATTCAGGGCTACCCCGTGATCCGGGAAATAGAAATACTTTTCCATTACCCCCGCAACGTTAACCTCCGGGCTCCTGAAATCTGAATCATTGTCCAGCTGGACCGTGAAATTCGTGCCGTTGGACGTCCATGTTATGTTCGTTTTCATGTAATCCGAATTAGAGGCATTGGACGGACTGGTTATCACCGGAGGGGTTTCGAGCTGGAGAGCCAGAACGAAGACATCGTCGTTAGTTTCCAGCGGCTCGTAAAGGCTTGCGGTACAGTTGACGGTGTAGTTATGCAGGCCGAAGTCGAAGAAGCTCCTGTTCGCTTCGTAGAACCCGGAAGAATTGTAGGTCATGTTGTAGGAATAGAACTCGAAATCTATCGTGCAGTTCGCGCCGGTGACCGGGAGGCCGGAAGTGGCATTCGTGTAATTGGCGAAGAATTTCACCTGCTCCAGTGTTCGCTTCATCTTGTTGCCGTAAGGCATTCCAGTGTCAACCTCGTCCCATATTGTCAGTTCCGTATTGGGCGAAGCGGCATATGACGTGAAAGAAGTGACTGTGAAGTTGAACATCCCGCTGGTGTAATTCAGGCTGGAACATATCGATGGTGAACACGGAATACCGTCTCTTCTTATTATCGGGTAAGTGTAACTGAGATTCTGGATGGAAAGATTGGCGGATTTGTTGAGGTTCGGAAGCGCCTGGGAATCGATGCTTATGTTATTATGGGTTATGTTGACATACGTGTTCATATCCAGCCCGCTGACGTTTACGTTTTCCAGGAAGGTGATACTGCCGTTTCCGGCTATCTCGAGTACGGCTTTGCTAACGTTCGTCCTGTCCCCGAGCCTGTGGAATTGTGTCGTCGAACCGTTGAATTTGGTGAAAATGGGGATATCACCGATGCTTGTGTTTATCTCGAACATGTATTTTTTGGTTACGCTCTGGCTTCTGGTGTCGTTTGCATGTATTGTCACGTTATGTATACCGGTGGACCATCCGGAAGTATTGATGACGAAAGGATAAGTGAAATTGTAATAGCTCCCGTCAGTGTCTATCCATATTACGTCCGGATAATCCTCGAATATCGTGAAATTTATCCATGTCCCTGCATTCATCCTGGTGTAATTGACCGGGTAATCGATGGTAACCGTCGGCGGGTCGTTGTCCGGGACGATGGTCATTATCGGATCCCCGGCCACCGATGTGATAAAATCAACATACTCGATTGATGAATATGCTGCTTCAGCGAAAGTGTATCCGGCGGCATACCTGGAAAAGAGAATGTCTTCGTGGGAAATCCCGGAACACCACGGCTCGTAAACGCTCCCCACACCTCCGGTTCCTCCGAACCTTACCCAGTCCGCAACGGTGTTGTGGTTGGTTGCTTCCGTGCTGTCGTAACTGTAAGCGTTAAAACTCTCCCATGAAGTGTATATCGCCCCGTTGCTCACGTTGAACGTAAGAACACCGCTTTCTATCGCGTTGCCGCCGAGACCGCTGCCGTAAATTCCGTGGCTGCTGTAGCCTATTACGGAGTTGTTGTTCACGTCACCATGTGATGTGATGGCCGGGTTGGTGTTCTCGTAACTGACGTAATCACAAAGATTCATTGATGAGCAGAGAGTGGTGTTGGCTATGGACATGTAATCGCACGTGTTACCCGTGCAGTCCGGATCGTCATCAAGTACCCACTGCCCCTTCATTGATGTATTCGTCAAGACCGCCCTGTCTATCATTCCCATGACCTCTGTCACGTTGTACCCGTCCAGCCTGGTGACGAGGTAAGAAAGGTTGAAAGGTTTCAGATAATAGAAATCCGCACCGACGTAGGCGAAGGGAACGAATCTTTCGGTCAGGTCAAGATTTGAACCCTTGGTGAAATACGGGTTCTGGTGCCTCCAGTAGATGCTGTTGTTGTTGAAAAGCATTACCAGAGATCCTTCCAGAGAACTGTAGTCTGCTGATCCGTAACCGCTGCTCTGGTAGGTGTTTATCTTCAAAGGGATGCCTTTGGCGAGGACGATGAATTTTATGGTTTCTTTCAGGCTGTTGTTCAGGCAGGACTCTATCGCCTGCCTGATGTGAGTATTGTTCGGATATGCGTCGCCGGTATCATAGTCCTGGTCGTACTGCTGCCTCGTTATGGTTTCGCTGGTTGATGTGTTGATGGGACAGACATGATTAGGCGGTATGTTCCTCTTTCTGATATAATAATTTGCGATCTCCAGGCTGTCCTGGACGGAATTGCTGTTGTCGTCACCCGTGTATTCCGTGTTGTAAACGACAAGAACGTGATAGTAAAGTCCCGGCGAATCTCCTGAAGCGAAGACGGGAGGGACTAACAGCAATATGAAAAATATGGACAAAACTATTACTATTATTTTCCTTTCTTCCATACTGATTAATTAATGTCACTATAGAAAAAGATTTCACCCGGTTGTGAATCTTTTTTTAAAACCTTCGAGACAATCTCTATTATGGAAAAACTAGCCCCGAAGATAAAGGAAATCGCCGAAAGGATAACTTACGCGGAAAATAAAAGGAAGAATCTGGCGGAATTCCTTTTGTCTCTCAAGACCGGCATCAGGCTTTCCAGTCCCGTGGAACGAAAGGAGCCGGACGGCATAAGGATCGCCGCTGTGGACGGAGGAATAGTGAAAAGAAGCCTCCACGGATTCGATTTCATCCTCGCGAGGGGGGCGGGCGTCGTCTTCGATTACGCGAAAGGCAGGGTAGCGAAGGCGGAATACTACCCGAGCAAGATGCCCACCCCGGAGCTCTCTGTGATGGAAATGCTTTCGGATCTGGATTATATCTACTCATCTTCCATCCTCCGCATGGGGGCGGAGATAAGG
>JAFGDH010000021.1 GCA_016932215.1 Candidatus Aenigmatarchaeota archaeon
GAATGTCGCGTTTACCGTGAGATCGTATACCGATGAAACGTTAGCATAGTAACAGGTTTCGCTCGAATTGACCTGGGCATACCATCTCTGTTTACCCGTCACGTATTCGTTGTCATACTCGTCATCGCACCCGGGATCGAAATCGAAACTTATGTTCCCGCTCCCGTCGGTCTGCAGGTAATGCCCGTCATCGTAAACGTATCCGGGCGGACCGGAATATGAAACCCACAATGTGGCATTTATGCCGGAAAGGAGGTATGTGTTGTTGTCGTTATCCCTGAGTCTGAGTTTGAGTGTATCGGTCTGGCTCCCGCTCCTGTTTGCAGTAGTATCATCACCAGAAACATGTTCGAAAACTACCCCGTCCTTTTTCACGGAGAAAGTTCTCGAACTGGTTACGTTAACGTTGCCGGAATCATCGGTCACGTTGAACCTGAATCTTGCAGATGAGTTTATGTCGCTGCATGCAAGAAGAACATCCGTGAAATTTATGGACGTCCATGCCGAACACGAAGTGCAGTTTTCCGTGCCCTTGTTCGTCCAGCCTGAGCCGGTGTTAGTCTGTAGTGTTATGTTGAGGTCACCGGTTTCCGTACCGTAATCCTTTACTTCCACGGAGAAGTTCCATCCGCCGCCCCAACCCTTTGAATCGGTCGTCTTGGAATTGACAGTCATGTTCCTGTATATGGGCGGCCAGTTTGCTATTATCTCAACCGTCAGGTTCTCCGATATGTTGTATTTATAACAGGAGTCGGCAGATGATACGATTGCGTACCACGTCTTGTTCCCCTGGTTGAAGTGCGTATTGGGGAAGAATGAAACGTTAGCGTATCCTGTTGAATTGGTGTATGACTGGTTGACGAACTCCATCTTGCCCGAAGAGTTTTCCACGTAAAATCTCACCAGAGGATATTCCCCGGTGGAGAAATTCTTCGTCGAGTTGTCCAGGTCATATACTCTTACTGCCAATGTTGCTTTGATGGTCGGCTGGGCCTGTGAATTGTTCCCGGAAACGTAGGTGACGTTGACGTTGGCTTTCTGCAGTTCGAAAGTATCGTCCTGGTCCCAGTACTGGCTGAAGCTGTCCGTATATACCAGATTGCCCTCACTGTCATTGGCCATGAACCTGAATTTCATCCAGTTACCCGCGTAGCCGGAACATGAATACTGGTTGGTGAAATTCAACGAGACGTATCCTTCCGCGTTATCGCTGCAGTTTTCACAAGTCTGGGAACTAACGTCATACCATGACTGACCGAGTATCTGCTCCTGGAGCGTCACGTTCACCAAGTCACCCAGATTATCCGCGACTCTCACGGAAAAATTGTGAGTGATGTCCCACGAATCCTGCCTCGGCGTGACGTTGGCCTGGGTCATGCTCGGGCTGGTAGTGAGGTAGAAAAGATTTCCGATCTCCGTTGTGTTTTCGTAATACCCGGTGTACGAAGACCACATTGTCAGGTTGTACCATCCCGCCTGCGTTTCCTGGTCCGGGTTCCAGTTGCACTTGTAAACGTTCGCACCGACCTTATCTATTGCGGAGCAGTTAGTGATATAACTGCCGGAAGATGTCGAAAGGTTGTATTCTATCTGAGTCGTGGTGTTGAGGGTAATCGGCTCACCGCAGTAGTTTTCCACGGCACCCTGTATGAGGATCGTATCTGCAGCCGTGTAATTTTCGGTCCCATCGGGGAGGTCTATGTTGTTGAGAAGTGTTCCTGTGACGTTGAAATTGAATGTATCGGACTGCTGGTCGGTACATAATTCCGGGTCCTGTGAAGTGGTTATTTCAGCATACCAGTCATGCTTCCCGACCTCGTATTCCTCGTCGATTAACGGCGTACTCGCGTTGTCGCAGCTCGGGAAGAAGCTGAAATTTATGTGACCGGTTGCATTGGTGACCAGAGTCCTCCCGGAATCCCATGTCGCCCCTGCCCCGGATCCCACCTTTGTTATGTAAAGGTCGACATTCGTGCCGGCGCCCAGAGTCCCGCCGCCGTATTCTATCTCTACCCATATGTCTGTCCAGTTTATCTCGTCGTAGTTTCCGCTGTCGTTATAGTCGAAATCGACCCCACGTACCCTTATGCTCCTGTTCGAAGAGGACGTACCGTTCCATGCGTCCATCACGGACTGGTCCGTTGTGGTAAGCCAGTACATGCCAGTAGAGTCAATACTGAAGTTACCGACGTTAACCCATCCCGTTCCGTTGTAAACGGCAAGCTGTATATCAGGGGCTTTGTTGCCGTTGGCTGTGGAACCTGTGCCATTATAGTATGACACGTTAACGCTGACGTTTACACGGGTTATGTCATCCATCTCCTGGCTGGTCAGGCTGCTGTAGGTGGTCCAGGACAATTCCGACTCGTTCGATGAGGTTGTGTCGTAAATTATAACAATGCGGCCCGAGTTGCCGTCGTTGCCGTCCGCACCGCTTCCCGTGCCGCTGACACTAGCACCACCCTGTCCGGCATTATCCGCATAATAAGGGTCTGAGGTGTTCGCGGGATTCTGGCCGCTTCCCCCGCTGGTTGAGCCGCCGGTGACCAGAGTATTGTTGAAGAAGCCGGATCCTCCCCCGCCGCCTCCGCCTCCTTCGTCGGGTCCGGCTTCGCCTCCGCCGCCTCCATAGTATCCGCCTCCCCCGCCGCCTCCCTGACCGCAGTTGTTGGTCCCGCTGGTGAAGCTTCCTCCTTCTCCGCCCCCCGGTGAGCCGGAGTTGCCCGCCCCGCCCGTTCCGGTGCTACAGTCAGTGAGCGAAGCCCCGTCACCGCCCTGCAAAGAACTTCCGCTCTCGCCATCACCGCCGGTATCCCCGCTTCCTCCGGAACCTCCGGAGCTCTGGGATCCGCCTTCTCCGCCGTAACCGCCTTGGTCCGCGCCTCCGTTGGCATCACCCCTGCCTCCGGTCTCTCCTGTGGTGCCTCCGCCAGCACCTCCTTCACCGCCGTGATCGTAAGCGGCGTCATGCGAGGTGCCTCCGCCACCTCCGCCACCAGCTGCTATCATTACAATATTGTTAGACCTGTTCATGATGCTATATCCGCCTCCTCCTCCGCCTTCTCCGCTCTCCTGCGCCCCGCTACCTCCGCCGCCGCCGGCTCCAACGGTCAAGTTCAGCGTCTCTCCCGGCGTGACGGATACGTTTCCGGTCACAAAGCCCCCGCCTCCTCCATCACCGCTGGTTGGACCCGATTGATCGTTGTCGCTCCCGCCGGAACCGCCACCAGCCCCCCACATCTTGACGAGGATATCGGTGACACCTTCAGGGACGCTGAAGCTATCCGAACCGGATGTCGTATAATTAATAGACTGGTCAGAAGCGCCTTCCTGCGCAACCATTTGGTATTCACCGCTTTCCTGGTCTTCGGTCGTCAGCGAGTTTCCGGCTATGGCCACTTTAACCACCATGGTAAGGTTGGATGCTCCGGCGCTCCTGTTGGTATTTACGCCATCGCCCGCTTCCACAGTGAAACTGTAACCCAAGTCCGGATTACATGGAGTGGTCAGCGTGACGACCAGCGAAGTCTTGCCGTCGAGCGCCAGCGGTGCGCTGTATTGACTGTAAGGGCTCTTGGTAACGGTTATGGTGAAAGGCGAAAGCGTCTCGTTCCCGCCGTCCCAGTATTCCGCGTAGGAAATGGCCTGCTGCGGCATGGTGCCGTCCGAACTCGTGTTTATCTCGAATACCGTGTCGCTGTTGGTATCGGTGAGTGTGACAGTCGCATTCTCCAGAGGGGTTCCGACTGAATTCTGGACCGAAACGTCGAGCGTATATCTTCTGAAGAGTGTCCCGTTGTCCGACTTCCAAACAAACTGCCAGTTGTCTGATATGACGTTTATTAGGCTTCCGTTGTCGGAGGTCGCGGAGAATCCGTATCCGTCCTCTATGTTCACCTTCTTCTCAGTTGTCTGGTTTATCATGCTGCCATCGAGTATCAGATCAACGTATGATGTATAAGTCCCGCAATCGTCGCTTACCGTGAAAACGTCTGTCAGGTATTCCTCCCCGAGCGAATAGTTCGTCTGGATTGCCTGCATGTAATCATATATATTGTTCAGTGTCCTGTTTTGAGTCAGGGTTATGTTTCCCCCGTAGAAATACACGGGCCTTACTTCCGTAGTTTCGTAGCCGTCTTCGAACATAATAGTCCCGTTCTCGTAATTGACATCGTAATTCGCTTTTGGTACTTGGCCAACTGGCACCAGCCTTGTGGCATGAATTCCTTCCGTGTTGAGTATCTGGAAATGCTCGGACTGTGCAACAGGCGTTCCGGTAAGGGTTATAGAATCGTCCGTCCCCACCGTCTGGTCTTCGGAGGTATCACTGAAATCCCTGTGATCCGGGGGTTCGTAAGTTATTCCCGTCTGCGAAGCCGCCGAAGACTCGCTGTATACGGTACACAGATTATCGAAAAGCACGAGCGACGTGGAAATCGGGTCTTCCATGCTCATTGAAGTCTTGGAGTATTTGTAGTCATATTTCCTGAAGTAGAATTCATGCGGGGTGAAATTGCCTTTTGGCTGGTTGGCCTCGCCGTCTGCGAGTACCATTATCTTCCTGAAGTCCAGTATCTGCTCCTCTATGGTTCCGTTGGCATAGGTCGAAACATTGAATGACAGGTCACCGCGCACGTTTCTCGCGGCAACAGTGGCGTCTTCTATGCCGCTATCCTGCACGTTTTTTAGCCCGACATTGAAGCTGGTCTGCTTGAGTATGTAGCTGTCGTCATTGCTGCCCGATCCGCATGAGTTGTCATCTATCGCGGACTCGTCTATCTGTGAATCGATGGCTATGAGGTAATGGTATTGTCCCATCCTGACGTCGTAATAATTGTCTACACCGTAAAACTCCCTCACCTTTCCGTTCGCGTAACAAATTCTTATCCCCGCGGTCGAATCCTGGAGTTGTATCTTTTCCAGAACCGTATCCGGTTCCCCGCTCATCTCCATGGCGTACCTGTTGTTGACAGCCTGATGATCGTAAAGAGTGGTGTTCGCCGGCACGTAGAATATGGGTCCGGTACCGTCCGCCTTGTTGGAAAGCGCGGTGTGACCCTGGAGCGTGAACCTGTTTATGTCTATGTGGGCAGTGCTCTTTCCGCCCTTCTCCCCACTACTGTCGCAGGAAGTTCCGTTGGCGTATATAGACCCGCTGGGTTCTGTGCTCCCACCGGGAGACCCGGCGTCAAGATTTGCCCTGTTGGTGTTCGTCTTGAAGCTTATGTAGTTGGACGCGTAGAAATATCCGGAACCTCCTGGGACCCCGTCATCCATGCATGAAGTGTTGAGCCTGTCGCGGAAGCAGAGGTTTGCCTGGTCGCATATGTCATTCGAAGTATCAACGTATGCCTGTATGGTACACCCTGCCTGGGGACCGGCGGAACTGAGCTGGCCGAACCTCCAGTGTCCCCTCTCATCCACCTGGGCGGCCACGTCCATGTTAGACGGGTCACCCAAATTTATGATTTCATTTTCAGAGTAGAAGTGGGTGTTGTACGATCCCACCGTAACGGTGGAAGTCCTTCCTATGTAAAAATCGTAAAGGAACGTCCACAGGTTGGTGTCCTCCGGGTGGAACAGGTCGACATTGGCTCCCTTGCTGGTGGAGCACCTTCCCGAAAAGCTGTCGCAGACGTCCTGTATCTCGCACGGGTTCGAGGCGGTGCAGCATGTGCTTCCGTCGCTCAATACGTAATATTCTGCACCGTTTACGTGGAATATGCAGACACCGCTGTAATCGGTGTTTCTCGCGTAAACGGTTTCCCCGGCAAACGAAAAGGATATGTTGTGGGGACCTTCGGTGATGATCTCGTGTATCAGTTTAGCTTTCCCGTCACACTCCCATAAATCGTAGATTACGTAATCCCCGCTGAATGAAGGTTCCATTTTCTGGTCTCCGCAGTATAGCCCAATGAACTCGATGTCTTCGGCGGTCCCGTTCTGGTACTCTATCACCAGATCACCCGTCCCGACAGTCACGAACTCTATCGTCCAGTTCTCCCCTTCCTTCGGGCTCTCGTGCTCGTTGATAACCATGATATGCTCCACATGGGATGGCCTGCTCCCGTTCGCGATTATGTTATGGCTGAACGACATGTCCTCGCTGAAAGATTCGTCGGGATGGATGAATGCAGTATTGTTCAGCTTCGTTTCCCTTTCGATGTTGATCCTGTTAACGTGGAACGCGGAACCCTCTTCCACTACGAAATTGTTCGAGGCCCTCTCCTCCATGACCTTGAAGTCGGTTGCCAGAATCGTAACGTTGCTGCCCGGCCTTGCGATGAAAGCAGAGTTCCCGGGACCTTCTTCAGCGGACGGGACTTTAGAGAATATTGTCCCTCCCACGGCCGGCTTCCCTTCCATGTACTTACCCATCTGGAAGTTGGTCCCGTTCTCCAGTATCCACGGCTTCCTTATGTCAAAATGCTCGTTCTCTGAAGAGAACCATGTTTCGTGAACACCGTCGCCTATTATGATCTTGGAGCGTATGACGAAGTAGTTGTTGTATTTTTCTATCCTGCCCCATCCGTTAATGATGTCCTCGTTGTACAAAAATCCAATGTCGCACGGATTTTCAGGGGTGCAGTAATTCCCGTTGCCCGTTACCTGTATTGTATCGGTCTGCGGGTCGTATGTCACGGGGTACGAAACGGCATCTCCCGCCAGCCCGGAAGACATCATGCTCCTGGCGTACGCGGGTCTTTTTATTTTCGTGTCCAGGAGGAATTTTGTTTTTTTATCCCCGTTTTCCGTGACTATCATGGTTTCGTAACCGCCCGGCTCCAGATCGAAATCGAAATCGAAATCCCGTGAAGTTATAATGGATTTTCTGTATGCAAAGTTGTTGTACGCGTCTAGCAAAATTATTGAAACGTTGTATTCATGACCTTCCGGGGTCACGTTTCCCTTTATCGTGACGTGGTTCCCTTTTATGGATTGTTCTGCCTGTATAGCCAAGGTTTCTTCCTGGTTTTCTTCGACGTTTACCCAAACCTCCGATGATGAAGGTTTAAGATAACCATGTCCGGTGAATTCGGATATCACCGAGTGCCTCCCCGGTTCCATCTCTCCCGTCGAAATGAACATCCCCGACGTCCCGCCGGATGGTCCGGTGGTCATCGATCCAACGAAACGACGGTCGAGATAGAAGTCGACAGTTCCTTCGATCCCGGTTCCGTTGTCCATAAGTAGAATCGCCGATATCCCGATCTCTTCCCCGCGGACGACCCTTTCGTCCGCGAACGTTTCCATTACAGTGCCGGCAAAAACATCGATGGTTTTCGTCGCGGATATAACGCTGGAATGATCATCCGCTATTATTCCGCCCGTCAGGCTCATGTTTATCGTCTCGTTTATGCTGATCATGGTCTGCGCGGCCACGACCGAAGAAATCAGCGCCAAGAATACGACGGAGAGGATCAGCTGGCTCTGGCCGGTTCCCCCGAACTGGGATTTGGTCTTCCTTCCTATCCGGGGATGAAGATGCCTATTCATAATAGACAAGCACCTCCAGTTCTTCCTTTCCTATCCGTGTGTCAATTATTGTAGAAAGTTCTATTGCCGAAACGCATTCTTCATCCTTCGAAAGGTCGCCGCACTCGAAAAAACGTTCACCGGAAACGATTTCGAAACCGTCCGGCAGATTCCATTCTATCCTTACGTCATGAACCGGCAGAAGACCCCTGCTGATCACCCTCCCGGTCGCCTGGAATGTTTCACCTCTAGTCACTTTGTCAGGCGAATCTATCGCTACCTCGAGCACCGGTGGCTCTGGAATAACCAGCGTCTCGTTAGGAGTTGTATCATTGGTATCGTTTGACGGGAGGGTTTGATTTTCTGGTATTGTTGTATTATCTTGTGTATCATTCCAATCGTATGATTCATTCACAGGGATTGTGTAGTTACCTCCCTCGCTTTCATCCCACCGGGTTTCGTTGGAATCATTGATCCCTGTTCCGTTTGTCACGTTGGTGATGTTAAGCAACAGGTCAGAAAAATTTATCTCACCGGTCACGCCGCCGTTCGTCGCGGCCAGACCGCCGCTGATCACGAAGGTGAAATTCGTGTAGTTCGTCGCGTTCTGGGCGATTATTATCGTGGTAGGGACCAGGAAAAGGAACAGGAGGACAGCAAGAATCTGCATCTGACCCAGAGACGATTTCTTCATCCCGTTCAGCCTGCCCATTATGTTGTTCTTCTGGCTTTCGCTCAGACCCTTCTTCAGATAGAAGAGCTTGGCCGGGCCTATCACCCTTTCAACGACCACGTCTGCCCCGTGGAGTTCATATATGTACCTGGTAACGGTGTGGCGATGGAGGCCAGAAAGAGACGCTATGGAAGTAATGGTCAGGCCCTCCGGGTGATCTTTAAGCAGGCCTATAATGACCTCCCTGTGCTTCACCCCGTTCCCATTCATAGAAGTTGAACCCCAATTAGTATATACTAACAGTGCATTGTACAGTAATGTACAACACAATAGTATACTAAGTGACGGAGTATATATACTAATAAAATTAATTAATATAGAAACCTTTAAATGTCGATTCGACAATAAATATCAATATGGGGCTATTTGACAGCATAAAAGTTTCTGAAGAAAAGAAGAAAAATCTTTTCGAACTGAAAGAAATCGCTAAAGATGAGCGCGATAAGATACACGCTCACAAAATAAAAGAGATAGTTCTAGAAGAGCTTAAAAACACCAACATAGACGGACGTATTGACGAAATATGCGGAAAACTCGAAAATATGGAAAAAATGCTCAGCGACATGAGGAAATCCTTCGCCCCTTTCTCCAGGATCCGTGAGGACGGCGTCCGGAAGATCAAGATAAAAAGGATGATAGCCGAGCTCCTGAAGAAGCACAGAAGACTGACGGCCAACGACGTGGCGGTTATGCTCAACCTCTCCCGGACCAGATGCAGCGAATACCTTTCCGAGATGGAGAAGCACAACATAACCAAAGGTTCCGTTTTAAAGAGGCAGAAGTTCTACGAGCTGGACGAAAAATATAAATCATAGCAGCAATTATTATGATGATTGACCGGACGGTTCTGGTAATTCTTGTCATCGGACTTATTGCCGCAGGGGTGATGTTTTTTCCAAAGGATTTTTTGCTGACGTCCGGAAATCCGGAAGAAATTACTTTCACGAGAACCGCAAAAATGGACGTGGCCATGGACAAAGAGGTTTATCATTCAGGCGATAAGATGGAGATGAACATATCCCTACCGCCGGAAAACGGAAAGATGGTCCTGAAGGTTTACGGTGTCATGGACAGCCGCGGGAACTACAGGATAAGCGAAAACAGGGAGATTTCGATAGATGCGCTTAACGACATGACTAAACTCGATTTCACCCTGCCGAGCTGTTACGGATGCGCAGGCGTCTCTGAAGGGAACTACACGATAGTCTGCGAGCTTCTCAGAAATGATACGGTAGTCTATAATACCACTAAGGTAATAGAGCTTAGAAAATGAATTTTCATGAAATCTTTATAATAGACAATTCATATAATTAATTAACTATAATTGAATTTGTCGGGGTGATAGTCATGAAGATAACGCTTTCTGTCATTAAGGCGGATATAGGTAGTATCGGGGGCCACATAAAACCAAGTGGCCGCCTTTTCAAGACCGTGCAGGACTACATAGCAACGAACGGAAGCGGTCTGATAAAGGATTTTTACACTAGTTATACAGGAGACGACATAGCTATACTCATGTCTCATACAAGAGGGAAGCTCGATTCAAAGATACACAAGCTTGCATGGGACGCTTTCCTGGCCGGCACGGACGTCGCCAGGAAACAGGGTCTCTATGGCGCAGGCCAGGACCTTCTGAAGGACACGTTCTCGGGAAACGTCAGGGGAATGGGGCCCGCTGTCGCTGAAATGCAGTTCAACGAGAGGCCGAACGAGCCTTTCCTTTTCTTCGCCGCTGACAAGACTGAGCCGGGCGCATACAACCTTCCGATGTATCTCACTTTCGCTGATCCGATGAATACGCCGGGCCTTTTGCTCCAGCCGAACCTTACGAAGGGTTTCAAGTTCACGATAATGGACGTTTCCTATACAAAGGGTGACAGGGTAATAGAGCTGAAGACGCCGGAAGACCTCTACAACATTGCCGCCCTCCTGAGGGACAATGACAGGTATGTCATCGAATCTATCACTTCAAGAGATTCCGGGGAACCTGCTGCCGCTGTGAGCACTACAAGGCTCCACAACATAGCTGGCAAATATACCGGAAAAGACGATCCTGTCGCTCTTGTCAGGGTTCAGCACGATTTCCCTGCTACAGGCGAAGTGCTGGCTCCTTACGCCAGGGGACATTTCGTGGGAGGAGGAATGAGGGGATCGCATCACATGCCGCTTATGCCGCTGAAAATCAATTCGCCGACATCCTATTTCGACGGCCCGCCGATGGTGAGCTGCGCGGCGTTCTGCGTCCACAACGGCAAGTTCACCGAGCCGGCCGACTGTTTCGACCATCCGTTCTGGGACCACGTGAGGGACAAGGTTGCCAGGAAATCGATAGAGATGCGCGAACAGGGATTCTCGGGGCCTGCGATGCTGCCGTTTACCGAGCTTGAGTATGGCGGAATAGTCAAGATACTGGACAGCATGAACAAGAAATTCACTGTGAGGAAAAAATGACCAAGGATATCTTCGCCCCGATAAAATCAAAGAAGAAAGGGAAGCCCCTGTACAAGATGTTCATAGACGGTCAGTGGATAGAGGCGAAAACCAAGGAGACATTCGAGGTCTCCAATCCGGCCAACGGGAAGACCATCGCTCACGCACAGACAGCAACGATAGATGACGCAAGAAAGGCGGTGAAATCCGCTTTCGATGCAAGGAAGGGACTGAGCGAGATGTACGCCGTCGACCGGGCGAAGATACTCAAAAAAGCCGCCGAACTTCTCATGGAACATAAGGACGAATTCGTTGACGTGATAATCGCCGAATCCGGCAAGCCAGTTTCAGTCACTGAGGGTGAAGTGAAGGCCGCGGCAGAGCGACTCATGTATTCTTCCGAGGAGTGCAAGGACATATACGGCGAGGAGATAAGGGGAGACATGTCGCCCCACAAGACCGACAAGTTCGCCATGGTCATCCGGCAGCCGCTCGGAACCGTTCTTGCGATAACGCCTTTCAACTATCCCCTCCATATAGCGATATGCAAGATAGCCCCGGCTTTCGCCGCCGGAAACACGGTGATATGCAAGCCGGCTTCGAAAAATCCGATATGCATGATAATGTTTGCAAGGATGATGGAACTGGCGGGCGCTCCTAAAGGCTCATTCCAGCTTATTACGGGCGGGGGATCCGGGATAGGAGACTTCCTTGTAAACCACCCTAATATCAGCATGATTTCCTTCACAGGATCCACGTCCGTCGGAAAACATATCGCCCAGATATGCGGGATGAAGAAGATACACCTGGAACTCGGCGGAAAGGCGCCGGCAATCGTTCTCAATGACTGCAACCTTGACATCGCGGTCAAGGAATGCCTGAAAGGGGCGCTCACATTCTCCGGGCAGAGATGCGACGCGATATCCAGGATACTCGTCGAAAAGGGGATCGCGGACGATTTCGTCAAGTCTGTCCTCAAGGAGATTAAGAAATGGAAGATGGGAGACCCGAAGAAGAAGGACACGCTCATAGGGCCGCTTATCGAAAAGAAAGCGATAGAAAAGGTGGATGAGCTCGTGCAGGACGCGATACACTGGGGCGCCAAGCTGCTTTCCGGCGGAAGGTATGAAGGGTTGTTTTACGAGCCTACCGTGCTCGACAGGGTTACCCCTAAAATGAGGATTGCCTGGGAAGAAACGTTCGGTCCGGTAGTGACGATAATACGTGTTGACAATTACGAGGAAGCCATAAAAATAGCCAACGAGAGCGATTACGGGCTGGATGCCTGCATATTCACGACGGACATAGACAAGGCCATGGACGCCGGCATGCGCCTGGAAGACGGCACAGTCAGCATAAACGCTTCCCCGTCCCACGGGCTTGGATTGTTCCCCTTCGGCGGGGACAAGGATTCGGGAATCGGACGAGAAGGGATACGCCATTCGCTGCTGGAAATGACAAAGGTACATACGGTAATATTCAGAAAAACGTACAAGCCGGAGAAGTGAGCTATTTCTCAAGCATTTTCACGTGCTTTTTCAGCTTGCCGAAGGTCTCGTCAAGGGTTTCCGGCATCACCTTGGTCTCGGCGGTGGTCTCCATGAATCCGGCATCCCTCGGATACCTGGGGACTATCTGGACGTGCAGGTGGCGTATGGAACCGCCCGCTATGTCGCCGCCCATGTTTATCCCTATGTTGTAACCTGCAGGTTTCAGCGCCTTGTCGATGAGCCTTATGACCTTTTTCGTCATTTCAAAAAGGCCCCTGAACTCGTTCTCGTTCAGCTCTTCCAGTGTTTCGACGTGCCTTTTCGGGATCACCTGGAGATGGCCGGTGTTGTAAGGGAAGATGTTCATTATAACCATGAAGTCCTTTCCCATGTAAAGCAGCTTGGTGAATATTTTAGGGTCCCTCTTGGCTATACCGCAGAATATGCAGCCCTCAACCTTGTGCTTAACCCACTTGCTTCTCGATTTCGCCCAGAGATAGTTCTTGAACATGATATCACCTTAACCCCCCCGCGATTTCCTTTATCACCCTGTAAGGATCATCCGCCTTGACCACCGCGGAAGCGACAAGAACACCGCTGGTTCCCAGTTTCAGCGAGGATTCCGCGTCCTTCCCTGTCGAGACCCCGGCCCCGCACAAAGGAATTGTTTTTGGATTTATTTTTTTAACCTCCTTTACGAACCTCTTCACGCTGTCCGGCTTCGTCTGGGATATCGATTTTCCCGATCCTATCAATACAGGATCCTCGTATGCGACGTAATCCGGCCCGAACGAAGTGATCTTCTTCGCGTATTTCACGTTTGGTGCGCAAACCACAGTTACCAGTCCAATTTCTTTGCACCTCTTTATCGTGTTTTCTATAGTCTTGAAATCCAGCCTCCTTTCCGCATGAGAGATCAGCGAACCCTTCGCCCCGGCACCCTTTACAGATTCCGGTAGCACGTGACCAGTATGGCTTCCCGGTGCAACAGGATCGACATGCTGCGCAAATACCGGTATTTTTACGGTCTCAGAAACCATCCGGATGTCGGCGGGCTGGACGGAGATTATTATGTCGATTTTTTCCTCCCTTGCAACCCGCTCAGCTGCTTTCGCTATCTTTACGGCGTTATCGCCGATGCCCTGCTCGTATGCCTTGCAGTTGATCAGAAATACGGGCTTCATAATAATACTTCCTATCGGTTGAATAAAAAAGTTAACCGGATTTGCGCCCTGTCCAGTGATAATAATATAAATTTAAAATTCAAGTAAACTACATGATCGGGAAGTTATTGTTAATTCTGACTATACTCATTTTGATACCCGTGGGCGGGCAGGCCGTTAAATTAACCCCCACGCCAATCACGGGAACCACCGAAATCGAGCAGCTTTTCACCTACAATCTTCACATCGAAAACGACGGCAGCAGGGACGACGCATTCGTCATTTCAGTTTCCAGTCCCAGGCCAGAATGGGTAAATCTCGATCGTTTTTACGTAATGATAGACGCGTACAACTCGAAGGACGTTGGCATGGTAATATACCCGAAGGAAAAGGGATCGTACATATTCGAGATAGAGGTCTTTTCGGTAAACGACCCGGACATGAAGGCGAACGATGATGTTTACCTTTCCGTAATAGCCAGCAAGGAGATCGAAATAAAGACCCTCAGCGCGGTTTCTGACGGGGCGACGCTTCTTATGAGCCTTGACATTTTTTCGCTGTACAGGAAAAGCCTCTACATAGATTTCGAGATCGCCGACGAGGAAGGTAACAGGGTAAAATACCTTACCAAGGGCGTCGAAGCGGAAGGAAACCAGCTTATTGAAGAGGAAGTATACGTCGGCGACCTGCCTTCCGGGAAATACACGGTAAAGGCCAGCATACCCGATCTGGAGCTTTTCAGGCAGTCCTCCTTTGACGTATCGCCCTTCCACAACGTCGTAAAGACGGTGAAGACCTCATCTAACCCGTTCGTCGAGGAAATCGAAATACTGGTTGAGAACAAGGGAAACACTGAGGAAAATTATCTTCTGAAGGAGATCATCCCTTCCAGCCAGTGGGTCACATTCGTCGACAATCCGGACAACGAGCTGGCTGATGGGGCGCATGTCACGTACCAGTGGATGCTGAAGGGACTGGCGACCGGCGAGCCGGTTTCCATCAAGTACCGCATAGAGCACTGGCCGGGTTATGTCTTATGGTTCGTAGTCGGGATATGCATTCTCGGCGTGATCGGAATCTCGCTTATGAAGGTTTCCAAGCCTTCGGTCAAGAAGCATTATTTCAAAAAGAGGGGGGAGAAGATTATCGTTCTTGAAGTCAAGGGTTCCCTTTCGAGGCACGTCAAAAGCGTGATGGTCAAGGATTCCATTTCTCCGCTGGCGAGGGTGGATCAGAATTTCGACGGTCCGAAGCCGATCGTGAGAGTCTCCGACTCGGGGACGGAACTCATCTGGAGACTCGGCGACCTGAAGGCACGCGGAGAAGTCCTTCTTTCCTACCGGGTGAAGCCTCTGATGGAAGCTGACCTCAAGATGCCGAGGGCCCATCTCACATTCAGGGACGATTCAGACCGCAAGTTCAGGGTATCCTCGAAGCAGGTTCTGGTGAATTAATGGAACCATCTTATTTGTCCGGAATATCGAAAGTATTGGGCGAAGTTCTCTCGGATCATAATCTGGTTTCTATCTGACTGATGGTTTTTGGTTCTATCGGGACGGTTTTTTAGCGGAATATACTCACAAAAGATTAAATCATGGTAAATATACAGAACAAAGAACCGAAATAGACCACAGGTCATCAGTTTCAAACATTTAAATTTGCTTATTTCTATTATAGTATATCCCGAGGTAGCTCAGATGGCGTTTCTTCCGTGTGAAGGAACTTCTGAGGAATCTGGAAGAGCGATCGGCTGTTGGAATGGAGGAACATGAGAATTAAAAAAATCAAAAAACAGAAGACGATAACAAAAAATAAAGCCAGACTAATAGCACGGTTAAAAGCTGACGGATCCGTTTTCAAATCGGATACGGATTACGTAGTTTCGTACGACACGAATGAAATGAAGGAGATTCAAAGACTCTCAAAAGACATCGAAACCGTGTACGGGCTTAAAACTAAGATACTCAGACACAGATCAGGAATAAACCCGAATAAATTGCTGTTCAAAGCGTTTGTTCGATCAAAATTAATGTATGAGGATCTTCAAAATTCGGTCCGTATGCGTCAAATGACTGGAAAGTACCTCAAGAAATTTTCCAATCCGGTAATGAAATAAAAAGAGAGTTTTTAAGAACCTTCTTTGAGGATGAAGGAACAGTACTCGAGCATGAAATTCGCCTGTATTCAATTAACCAGAGAGGCCTACTCGAAATCCAAAAAATGTTGGAGGATTTCGAAATAAACTCAAGGATGAAGAAAGGATACGGCAAAAAAAGAAACGTGTTTGCTCTTGTAATCGGAAAAAAGGATGAAAGGCAAAGATTCGCTCGTAGAATCGGATTTTTGTCTTCGAAAAAGAATATGAAAATGATGTCCTCCATTCCGGCCAAAGACGAGTGCATGGTGATATAAAAACCATTGGTTTGTTGAATGTGCTTGCCAATCGCAGTCGCTCGAAGGAAACCGATAGGCCGGGAGTTCAAATCTCCCCCTCGGGATTTTATTTTCCCCTTCCAAAAACCGGTACACTGGAACGAATGGATAGCTATTTAAGCAGGTTCCGCATATATACAATCAATAATTTAACAAAAGCTCGCGCCACAGGAGGGTGAGTTTCATGGCCAAGAAGAAGGCAAAATAAATTGCTGAGGGCCGGGTGCCGTTAAAGCACGGTTATTTTTTCCTGTTTTTCTTTTTTGATATCATAAATGGAGGATGTTCGCATGTTTGTGTTCGACGACGAAGACGAGGACTACTGATCACAGGAAAAACCCTGATAAAAATTTCCTTTTGTTTTTGTTTCATCCCGTTAGCGCTTCCTTCAGCCCCCTGTCCAGAACGATCATGTTGATCTTCCCGTACCTCTCGCGTTTGATGATGCCTTTCCTTTCCATATCGTTTAGGATGCGATGAGTCTTCACTTTTGAAAGGCCTGGCAAACGGGACAATTCAACCTGCTGGCACTTCCCGCCGGACTCCATTATCTTTTCAATCACGTTCCGTTCGCTCAAGTTAAGGAAATTCAGTATGACCTTTCCGTCCTTTTTTATATGGCTTTCAGCTGACTTTCCGTTTGACATGAACCTGTATGATATCACCCCCACGAGAAGTCCCGCGAACGCGAGGAGAGGGATAAGGTAAAGCAATAGCATATTGGAAGATCCCCTTTCTGAAAGATACAATTGTATCTCCTCGGTGGTCATCGTGCCGACCAGTTCAGGATCCAGCGTCTCGGAGGTTGTCATTACCATGTTCATGGTGACCAGTGTGATGGAAACGGCGAAAAATATTATTATAATGACCCCGACGAGGTTCCCGTCTTTCATGCCTTTATTTTGAGGTCACGGCATTTTAACCTTTGCGAACCATCGATCAAGGTTTCACCAAATGAAACCACGGTTTCACAAAACCATATATATGGTTTCAGTCAAGTTTCGTCCAGAGGTGATGAAAATGAAGAAACCTATCATTGCGATACTGGCGATATTTTCCCTGTCGCTGCTTATATCGATGGGATTCGCTTTTGCCGCAGGCAATCATTCATTCGGAAGATTAAACTATGACCCCGAAGTCCATGAACAGATGATGAACGCAATAGAGAACGGTAACTATACCGAATGGGCAAGAATAAGGGAAGAGAACAGAATGCCCATGAGGGGAATGATCTTCGAGAACATAAACGAGGATAATTTCCAGCTTTATACTCAGTTGCACCAGGCGGTCCAGAACGGAGACACAGAGATGGCTTCCCAGCTCCGGGAACAGCTCGGGCTGGACACGGGGATGTTCAGGGGGATGAGACCACTTGGCCACGGCGGGCCCGGGATGAACCGGGAAAAAATGCCGACACCTGAGGATTTCTGCACCAGGGTGTGCGGATGCGAACCGGCCGAGGGGGAGTGATCCCCCTTTATTGTTACAAATATGGAATGAGCGATGCATGAAAAATATTATTGATCTGAAAGGCGTATGGAAGGTTTACAGGATGGGAGAAGTCGACGTGCCGGCTCTCAGGGGAATAGACCTTGAAATAAAGAAAGGGGAATTCCTTGCGATAATAGGACCCAGCGGAAGCGGGAAGAGCACCATGATGAACCTTGTCGGGTGTCTGGATTCCCCGACTAGGGGAAAGATACTTCTTGACGGACGAGACATAACCGAATTCAGCGAGTCGGAGCTCGCTCAGACACGCGGGCAAAAAATCGGTTTCGTGTTCCAGCAGTTCAATCTAATTCCAACGCTGACAGCTCTTGAAAACGTCATGCTCCCTCTGGCCTTCCAGAACGTAGACGACGCGAAGGCCAGGAAAAAGGCGATTGAAATATTGAATCTGGTCGGACTGAAAGAGAGAATGAAGCATCTTCCGAACCAGTTATCCGGCGGGGAAAGGCAAAGGGTTTCCATCGCCAGAGCGCTGTCAGTCGATCCAGAAGTTATACTGGCGGACGAACCGACCGGAAACCTTGACAGCCGGACCGGAGAATTCATAATAGAATTCCTGGGGAAAATACACAGGGAAGAAAAGAAAACCATAATAATGGTGACCCATGATATGAATCTTGCGAAGCATGCCGAAAAAATGGTACGCATAAAAGACGGCCAGATAGAAAAGATAGAAAGAAGGGGGTCTTCCTGATGAAAAAAATATTTCTGATTTTGATTATGCTTTCCGTTCTCATATCATCCGGCTGCGTTACTGACCAGAGACCGAAAAGACCCTTCGGCAACTTCACGGGTAATGGAACGTTTCCAAGAGGAAATTTCACGAATTTCACGATGGACGAAGAGAACATAACCAGGGTTTCCGGCGTGTTCGAGAATGCTGAAACCCGGGATGATGTTAATGGTTACTGCGCCGAGCACATGTTCGAGTGCATGTATTACTGTAGGAATGCTGACCCCGGGCATGAAATGTGCGCCGGATTGAGAAATCCAAGAAACTTTGGAGGTGTTTAGATATGAAAGCTTTGTTTGCGATAATTATGGCAGTACTGATGATACCGGTTCTTACGGGTCCGGTTTGTGCGGATGTGGGTTATCCGACATCCGAGCACGTAAAGGTTTCGCTGCTGAACCAGATTCCGGATCCTGCCAAGGCGGGCGAAATCGTTGAACTGAGGTTCACCGTCGAAAACGAAGGAGGGGACAGCACCGAAGACCTGACGTTCGAGCTGGTTACCCAGTATCCTTTCGTCGAAATCCCCGGGGAGGAATACGTCAAAACAGTTAATGCCCTGAGGCCTCACCAGGAAGGTTCCGAGGCGGTGACGCTGAAATATTCGGTGAGAGTGGACAAGGACGCGGTGAAAGGAACCAACGAGATAAAACTGAGGAGAAGCAAGACCGGTTCCGATATATCCGTTACCGATTCCTTCGACGTCGACATAACGGGCGCCGAATACGCACAGATAATATACGTGGACAAGTCGATAATCAGTCCGGGGGAAGAGACCCCTCTCAATTTCACCATAACGAACGTCGGCACGTCCCCTCTCCAGAACCTTGTTTTTTCATGGAGCGAAGAGGACGGCGTCATACTTCCGGTGTATTCGGACGACACGCGATACATAAAATATCTTGATGTGGGAGAATCGATCGTCTTGGATTACATGGTCGTGGCAGATATCAATACCAATCCCGGTCTGTACCAGCTTGATCTGAAACTTACATACGAAGCCCAGAACGGCATATCTTCGGAGATGAACACGAAGGCAGGGATCTTCATAGGAGGGGAGACTGACTTTGATGTCACTTTCTCCGAGAGTTCCGCCGGCCAGACGTCCCTTTCCGTAGCCAACATAGGAAACAACCCCGCGCTTTCCGTCACTGTGAGGATCCCCAACCAGGACAGCTTTGCCGTCAGCGGGAGCACGTCTTCGATCATCGGGAATCTGGACAGGGGAGATTATACGATCGTTTCATTCCAGATAACCCAGTCGCTCCAGCGTACTTCTGGGGGGACGGATTTCCGGAACATGCGCAACATGAGCGAGGAGGACAGGCAGAGACTCCTTGAGGGAACGAATCCCTCCGGAAGCAACGACCTGAAGGTATCGATAGAGTATACGGATACCGCCGGGAAGAGGCATACGGTTGAGAAATCAGTTCCGATACAGTTCCGTTCTCTCGATTCAAACACAACAATCCAAACCACCGGGTTCAGGCAGAGGACGAACACAACTACAGTTTATCTGCCCTACATAGCAGCCGGTGTTCTGGTGGTTGCGGCGGTAGTCTGCTACAAGAAAAGGGAGTTCATCAGGAAAAAGATAAAGGCTTCGAAAGGTAAGAAGGTTTGATTCATGAAGACCTCCAAATCCCTCAGATTAGCCCTGAACATAATGCTTCACAGCAAGCTGCGGAGCTGGCTGACGATAATAGGGATAGTCATAGGTGTAGCCGCAGTAGTCGCGATAATGTCCATGGGGGAGGGGATGCAGGCCAGCCTGGAAAGCAACCTCGGGGGTCTCGGAGCCGACATAATAACGGTTTCCCCGGGAGCTTCTCGAGCCAGCGGGGGTTTCATAATGAGGGGATCCCCCGGCGACGGTAGGGATTTTTTCAGCACTTCTTCTTCCTCTAGCACAGAAAGGGAAAACCTTACGTCCAAGGACGTCCAGATAATCAAATCCGTCGATAACGTCGAATACGTCGCGGGAACGGTTTCCGGGAGGGCCGAGCTTTACTATCTCGGTGAAAAGACATCCGTTTCCGTTGAAGGGGTCGATCCTCTCGTGTGGAACAAGATCACCACCTCGGAACTCGAATCCGGCCGGTTCCTGACCACGTCTGACTACAATTCCGTGGTGATCGGGAGCGGGATAGCGAACGACATATTCAAGCAGCCGCTTGTGATCAACAGGATAATAACCATAGAGGAAAACAGCTTCAAAATAGTGGGAATACTGGCGGAGAGCGGCAGCGGCTTCGGCGGCGGGGGAGACGACAGGAGCGTGATAATGCCCATAGAAGCCGCGAGAAACATCCTTGACGACGTGGGGACGACCGAATTCGGTTCGATAACGGTCAAAGTCGCTGACGAGAATCTTGCCGAAGAGACTATGGCTGCCATCGACGCCAAGCTCATGCTTTCGCGTCACGTAACCGAAAGGACCAAGGATTACAGCATTTCCTCATCGTTGTCCATGCAGGAAACCATAAGCTCGACCATGGAATCAGTGACTTTGTTCCTTGCCGCTATAGCCGGTGTTTCCCTTCTGGTCGGGGCGATCGGGATAGCCAACACGATGTTCACGACGGTCCTGGAGAAGACGAAGGAGATCGGCATAATGAAGGCAATCGGAGCGAAGAACCATGACATAATGATGATATTCATGCTCAATTCCGCGCTCGTCGGGATGGTCGGCGGGGTGATAGGTATCATACTGGGTTCCGTGGCTTCAACTATGGTGACCCTTCCGATGATGGGGGGCAGGATGATGGTCGGCGGGAGCAACATGGTGACCCTCCAGCTGCTCGTGTTCGGGTTGTCTATCGCGGTGGGAATAGGAATGATTTCCGGGGCGATACCCGCATACAGGGCATCCAAGCTGAGACCGGTAGACGCGCTTAGATACGAATAATCCCCCTACTTATTTTTTATTTTGGATAAATCTCTTCTTTTAACGTTTTTCATTTTAATTTTATCATGTCGCCGGAAATAGATCGATCTGCCCCTTACTTCAAAAATAATGAAATAAGAAATATGGAATACGATAATAGAATGGAATTACTAAAAGCGTATGTGGATGGTCAATTTGATCATGAAGGATTCGAATTCCATGTCAAAGCACAGGGTACGAAAATAATGGTGTTTCGGGATATGGTTTTCAATGAAGATGGTGATAGCGTCAATTTTGATCCAATTCATCTTAACA
Organism: Candidatus Aenigmatarchaeota archaeon; assembly: GCA_016932215.1. GTDB lineage: Archaea > Aenigmatarchaeota > Aenigmatarchaeia > QMZP01 > QMZT01 > JAFGDH01. The sequence continues at coordinate 21,170 of JAFGDH010000021.1, forward strand.
TGGTTTGGAATCTTGGATATAATATTCATTTACTCAATCTTGAAACGGAACCAGTACCTGAATCCTACGTAAGAATGTCGAAAGGATGGGCCCGGCTTCACGAGGAAATACTGGAGCACGTTGCATACCCGAGGTGGGACGGTGTTGGGGAGATACCAGATTGTTGTTCATTCATGCTAAAGGATAGTGATATACAGCATCCTCACGTAAAAGAGGCGTTCGTGCCAGCTGCGGAAGAGATTCTGGATAAACCTCCCGTCTGGAAAAGAGATCCTACTCCCATGCAAATATCGGAAAGAATATTCCATCCGAACGAATATATTATCGAACTCATTAATCAAGAATTGTCACATTGGAAACAAACAAGAATGTGAATCACTTATTTGGAATTTCCTTCATTGTATCACTTAAAAAATATAATCCTTCTTTATGAGATATAAACCAAAAACGAAAGATAATATACTGACAAACAAATAAACGAAAGGACAAATTTCGCATTTAAAATGAACCTGATTTTCCGGTTCCGGTATGACGTTCAGAATTATGACTAAAACCAACCATATTGCAAGTATTATCGAGAAGATAATCTTTCTCTTTCTTGATTTTCTTATGAATTTCGCAAAAAAAAGATTGTTTATTTTCATCTATTTCCCCAGAACCTTCTTGCAATCCTTGCATATTTCAGGGCTGTATGGGCACTTACCGTCCCCCAGCTCCAGCTCGTGAAGGAAGTTGATCTTGACCGGAGAATTGATCGCGCTGGAGACGACGAGATTTACGTTGATGTCGGAGTTGTCCGGATCCTTCTTGATCACGTCCCTCACGATCTCGTCTATCTTCTTCAGGTTCTCGGCGACCAAAAAGACGGAGACGTTGTTCTTCCCGGACATTATGTAGCCGTTCACGAAGAACGTGCAGTTACGAAGCTTTTCGATAACGTCGTTCGCGTTCTTCGCGGTGAAGTCGACTCTCGCGAGGTAAAGACCGCTCCTGCTCAGGTCGACACCAACCTGGAACTTCATTATGCCCTTTTCTATGAGGTTCTGTACCCTCGTGTTCACAGAGGGCTGGGTTATTCCCAGGCGTTCCGCTATCTCTTTCTGGGTGATATGAGGATTCTCTGTAAAGAAAGTGATTATCCTGGCGTCCTTCTCGTCTATCCCGAGCTTTTTTATGATCATACTATATTTTATAGGAAATATATTTATATATTTATCTAATCTATCTATAATTATTGTGATAGTATGGGAATTTATTTAGACAACTCCGCGACCACTTACGTGGATTCGAGAGTAAGGAAGGAGATGGAGCCGTTCTTCTCAAAGGATTACGGTAACCCCAGTTCCTTCCACGACATGGGACTGGCTGCAAAAAACGCCATCGAAGATTCGAGGAAAAAGGTAGCCGGAATTCTTAACGCCAGCCCGAAGGAAATCATTTTTACGGGTTCCGGGACGGAAAGCATCAACCTCGCCATCAAAGGCGTCTACCGCGCAAACCGTTCCAGAGGAAACCATATAATTACTACAAGGACAGAGCATCACGCAGTCCTCGATTCCTGCAGATATCTGGAAGAGAACGAGGGAGCTAAAATAACGTATCTGGACGTTGACAGAGACGGAATAATAAATCTTGATAATCTGGAAAAATCAATAACAAAAGACACGATTTTAATTTCAATTATCTATGCGAACAACGAGATAGGGACTATCCAGCCGATCGCTGAAATTGGAAAGATCGCGAAAAAACATTCAATCGTTTTCCATACGGATGCCTGCCAGGCCGGATGCTCGCAAGATTTGAATGTGAAAAATCTGGGTGTGGACTTGTTAACTTTGAATGGAAGTAAGATTTACGGTCCCAAGGGAACTGGTATGTTGTTCATTAAAAGCGGAACTAAAATCCATCCAATCATTCACGGTGGCGGACAGGAATTCGGCCTCCGTTCCGGGACGGAGAACGTTCCCGGTATTGTTGGGTTTGCAAAAGCGCTCGAAACCTGTCAGCTTTCGAAAGAGGAAGAAAACAAAAGACTCACGGAACTAAGAGACAAGCTGATCAGCGGGATTCAGGGATCCGTCCCGAAGACAATTCTCAACGGCCATCCTACCAAAAGGCTTCCCAATAATGTCAACATCTCGTTCCTCGACATCGAGGGGGAGGCGATACTTCTCCATCTGAACCGTGAAGGGATATACGCTTCGACCGGTTCTGCTTGCTCCTCCGAATCCCTGGAACCGAGCTACGTGATCACTTCCCTGGGACTGCCTCACGAGGTTGCCCACGGGAGCATTCGTTTTTCGCTGGGCAGACAAAACACGGAGAATGATATTGATCACGTCCTGATGGTGATGCCGGGGATCGTTAAAAAGCTGAGGATGATTTCCCCCGTGAGGGTAAACGAGGATGAATTGCGAAGGTGATTATATGGGAGGAGACGTCCAGACGGGAGAGAATGAATGGTTCTATTCGGAAGAGGTCAAGGAACACTTCTTCAGCCCAAAGAACATATTCACCTCGGAAGAGGAAGCGAAGAACTACACGGCTGACGGGGAAGGGATGGTGGGGAGCCCTGCCTGCGGCGATGTCATGCGGATGTGGATAAAGGTAGACCCCAAAACAGACCGTATCAGGGAATGCAAATGGCGCACGTTCGGGTGCGCGTCAGCGCTTGCCTCGACATCGATGCTTTCAGTAATGGTTACCGAAAACGGGGGCATTAAGATCGTGGATGCCCTCAGGCTGAAACCCGGCGACATAATAAAGCGTCTCGGCGGTCTTCCCGCCAGGAAGATACACTGTTCCGTCCTCGGGGACAAGGCACTCAGGGCGGCGATAAACGATTACTTTAAAAAATCAGGACAATTCTCCAGAGTCCTTCATGCGGAAGGTAAGATTATCGACCCTGAAGTTAACGTGAGCGACGAGGACATAGAGCACGCAGTCCTGGAAGGCGCGAGGACCATCGAAGACTTGCAGAAGCGGTTGAAGGTGGGGATACACAACAAGGACGTTCTTCCTAAGGTGAAGGAACTTATCGCATATTACAGGAAAAAGCATTTCGGCGAGTGATCACTTCTTTCTTAACCTGTTTTTTACTTTTTCGCTTTCCAGTTCAGCCAAAGCGTTGGAAGCGATCCATTTCGCCGGCTTCGAATCCATTCTTTGAATGTCTTCAGCCAGTTTTATCGCTTTCTTGTTCAATCGAATGTTTCGTTTCCCTATCTGCCTGAGCGCCCAGTTGACCGCTTTCTTAACGAAATTACGTTCGTCTTTCGATTCCCTTTTTATTATCTTGAAATATTTTTCAAACGTTGAGTCACTCGCTTTTTTGTCATGCACCGCCCTCGAGCACATGAGAACGAAGCCCATCCTCTTGACGAACTCCTCCTTCCGGCGGGTCCATTCCGTGATCTTCTTCTCCGCGAATCTGGTCTTTGAGAAAAGGAAGGAGCATATGTCCACTATGTCCCATGAATCGAAGTCCTTCGCCCACTTCTCCATCTGTTCCTCTGTCACCCTTTCCGGCTCTCCGATTATAGAGGCGAGAAGCCTTGCCTCGTGTATGCCGGAATCCCACAGACGTATTGATAGCGAATGGTCTTTTCCTGTCTTTTTCGCGATATTCCTGATAACCGGGAGGGACACTCCAAGGGTGTTGTGCGGATTGATCCCGAACCTTGCCATCCCTTCGACGCATTTAGGGTTGGAATGGGATTTCAGTTCCTTTATTATGTTTTCGTAAGACATCCTGATTACCCTAACCTATTTATTTTAATACTAATTACATTATGAATATTAAGTGATTCTGATGACGGTGAAGGTTGACAGGGGAAAATGTATCTCATGCTTCGGTTGCGTGAGCGTGTGTCCGGTCATGGCGCTGAAAGAGAAGGAAAGGTTCCCGGAATGCGATCCGGACAAATGCACGTCATGCGGAACCTGCGTCAAGTTCTGTCCTGCCGGCGCCCTTACGCTGGTCAAGGGGGAGAAAAAATGATCGATAACGAATATGACGTGATCGTTGTAGGATGCGGTCCGGGCGGATCGAGCACTGCTAAGGAGTGCGCGAAGCGCGGACTGAAGGTTCTGGCGCTGGACAGGAATCTGGAAATAGGGACGCCCGTCCGCTGCGGCGAGGGACTCAGCGAGAACTCCGTGCAGACGCTTGGCCTGGACATGCCAAACGGAGCGAAGGCACAGAAAATCAAAGGAGCCATAGTCTACGCCCCTGACGGGAGAAGGATAAAGATCGCTTTCAAGGGGACGGAAGGCTTCGTTCTCGAGAGGAAGATGTTCGACAAATGGCTGGCCATGGAGGCCGGAAGGGCAGGAGCGATGACCGTCCCCAAGAGCAATGTTTACGACGTAATAATCGAGGACGGATATGTGAAGGGAGTCAAAGCGAACGTAATGGGAAAGGACATGGAAATACGGGCGAAGATCATTGTTGCCGCGGACGGAGTGGAATCGGTCATCGCAAGGAAGGCCGGGATAAAATCCGGGAAGAACCCGATGTTCGTGGATTCCGGGTTCCAGTATGAGATGGTAGGTATCGATATCGAAGACCCTCACAGCATAATTCTTTACTTCGGCAACAAGATCGCTCCAAGGGGATACGTCTGGATATTCCCGAAGGGGAAGGACGTTGCGAATGTCGGGATAGGAATAGCCGGCAACCTCGGTGGGGAGATGACCGCCAAGAAATACCTGGACAAGTGGATAGAAACCCAGCCGGGAATAAAGAAGGGGTCCATCATCGAGGTCAACGGAGGGTGCATACCCGTCGGAAACTTCCTGAAGAACATGGTAGTAAACGGATGCCTCGGGGTCGGGGATTCCGTGAACCAGGTCAACCCGATACACGGTGGCGGGATCGCAGAATCGATAAAGGCTTCCAGAATAGCGGCAGACGTGATAGATAAGGCGATAAAGTCTGGAGACCTTTCCTCTTCCGTGCTTTCCGAATACAACGAAAGATGGTGGAAGGAGCGCGGGGGAACGCTGAAGAACGTGGAGAAGGTCAGGGAGATGTTCGAGAAGATGAGTGACGAAGAGATGAACGACCTGGGCGAAGTTCTGTCCGGTGAAGACCTGGTCGATCTCGCCCATGGCAAGAATTACGCGAAGGTCGCCAAGATTTATGCCAAATTCAAGGTTAAGGGAATCAGAAGAAAGATCGGGATATGAATCATTCCAAAGTTCTCAAAATAATTCAGGTTCTTGAAAAGGAATACAAAACACCAGTAATATTTCTTGAGTTCTCCAATCCTCTCGAAACCCTTGTCGCTACCATACTTTCCGCGCAGTGCACGGACGCGAGGGTAAACATAGTCACGAAAGACCTTTTCAGGAAATACAGGACGGTTAGGGACTACGCAAAAGCGGACATTAAGGAGTTCGAAAGGGATATTCATTCTACGGGTTTCTACCACAACAAAGCAAAGAACATAATCAATGCGGCAAAGATGATCATTTCCGATTTCGGTGGCAAGGTCCCGGATACCATGGACGGCCTCCTTCACCTTCCGGGAGTAGCCAGGAAAACGGCAAACATAGTTCTTTCCCATGGTTTCGGGAAGATAGATGGGATAGCCGTCGATACCCATGTTTCCCGTTTGTCACAAAGAATAGGATTATCTGAGAATAAGGATCCTGACAAGATCGAGCGGGATTTGATGCTATCGATTCCGAAGGAGCACTGGTACAAGATAAACTATATTCTTATCATGCACGGGAGGAAGATATGCAACGCAAGGAAGCCGAAATGTGAAGAATGCGTGATCCGGGAGTTGTGCCCCCGGATTGGTGTTAAATGATTTTATGCGCCGCCGAAAAGGGAATAGAAGAACAATGTTATCTGGGCGAAAATGACCTTGAGAATCGACATGAATCCGACCCCCTCGAACCGTATCTTCCCCTGTTTAACCGCATCCAGTGCCTGCACCTTTCCAAGCCCGATGTCGGTAAGCGTCCCGATGTCCGAGTAAATGTTCATGGTCTGATCGCTAAGCTCCCCTGCCCCTATTTCCTTGGGTTCCTTGTTCTCCGTTACCGCATATATCGGCGAATCGAGGCCCTCTATGTATATGTTCATCCTCTCGTTCCCGATGAAACCACCGAGAAGATCACCATACTGCGTCATGGCAACGGAATAGAACTCGCGGATAATGTTCTCGTATTCCCCGATGTTTCCCACAGATATCGGTTCTATCGATATGTTTTCGGCGGCAACTAATGGAGAAACCAGCATCAGAAAAGCGCATAAAACAGCGAATGACAATAACAATCCTTTCATAATCAACCTCCTTGCTTTATCATTGCCCGTTCCTATAAAATAATTATTTTTTATTGGATGAAACCAAAAATATAATATGCACAAGATACATGACCAGTACCAGGTTGACAGGGACATCATATACATGATGCTTCTCCTTCTGGTTTCGATAATCCTTATTTTCTGGTACGGATCTACGATCCCGGCCTTCGAAAGCTTCAGGACGGGATTCTTCGTCATTCTTCTCATCACAGTATGGCTGGTCGGCATGTACGTGGGAAAGTTCGGGAAGCACTGGAAGAAGTAGATACTTTTTAATCATTTTTTCAAATATTATCATGCCTCTGGAAAAGTATAACAAGCTTCGGAATTTCTCGAAAACTAATGAGCCTAAAGGAGAAGTCAAAAAAGGTACTGGAAGCGTATACGCCATACAGGAACATCGATCATCCCATCTTCACTACGACCTCCGCCTGGAGATCGGCGGCGTTCTCCGCTCATGGGCCATACCCAAGGAACCGAGCACCGATCCGAAAACGAAAAGGCTGGCCGTCGAGACCGAGGATCATCCCGTTGATTACGCCTCCTTTGAAGGAAAGATCCCGGAAGGGGAATACGGCGCCGGCGAAGTGAAGTCATGGGATTCCGGGACGTTCGAAATAATCGACCGGAAAGAAGACAAGCTGATCTTGGAAATACACGGGAAGCGGTTGAAGGGGAAATTCGTTCTGATCCGAACGAAGTTCGGGGGAGACCCGAAGAACTGGCTGTTTTTTAAGAAAAAAGAAGAAGAATAATACATGGAGAAACTTCTTTTCGGGACAGCAGGAATCCCCATTTCCTGCTCCTCGCGGGGAGGGAAGACCTTGGACGGCGTCCGGTTCGTGAGGAAGCTCGGGCTGGACGCGATGGAGCTGGAGTTCGTCCGGTCGGTCAACTTGGAAGAGGAGAAGGCGAGGGAGGTCGGAAGGGCGGCGAAGGAGGAGAACGTCATTCTCACGTGCCATGCCCCTTATTACATAAACCTTAACTCGAAAGAGCGAGTAAAGATACTTCAGAGCATAGACAGGATACTCAGGTCTTCAAGGATAGCCGGCCTGGCTGGAGCGAAATCGGTCACGTTCCATTCCGGTTTCTACGTGGGCATGGAAAAGGAAACCGTCTACCAGACAATCAAAAAAAATATTGAAGGGATAGTCAAAACCCTCAGGAACGAGGGCAATCCCGTTCTTCTGCGGCCGGAACTTACAGGCAAGCCCACGCAGTTCGGATCACTTGAGGAACTGATCAGGCTGAGCCGGGACATAGAAGGCGTTCTCCCATGCATCGATTTCGCCCATCTTTACGCGAGAAGCACCGGGAAGATGAATGATCATGAAAAATTCCTGGGGGCCCTGGAAAGTATCGAAAAGGGTCTCGGGAAGGAAGCGATAAATAACATGCACATACACATGTCCGGAATCGAATATGGTCCGAAGGGCGAGAGGAACCACGTGGTTTTGGGTGAATCGGGATTCAACTGGGAAGAAGCGCTTAGAGCTTTCTCTGATTTCGATATCAGGGGCGTGGTAATTTCAGAGAGCCCCAACATAGAGAAGGACGCGATGATGATGAAGAGGAAATACAGCGATATGCTTAAATAGTGGCGGAATATTAATATTCCAAAAAACAAATAATATCATTTGGTGTCGTATGAATGGTATGACGACTTATACTGATTGAACCAAGTCGTCTTTCAAAATCCGGGGTGTTGCTATGAGGATGTTTATCGAGAAATCAGTTCTTTCGAAAATCAGGACCGAACTTCTGGTCTTGCCTTTTTCCGAGGAGGACGTTAAAAAGATCAGTAAAAAGGCGCACAAGTACAGGGAGATAACAGATTCGGTCAAATCCGGCGATTTCACCGGTGAGAGCGGGAAATCCGTCCTTCTTAGGAACATCGACGGCAAGAAAAGGATTCTTCTGGCCGGAATGGGAAAGGAAAAGGAGATAGACCAGGAAGGCATAAGGAAGGCCTGCGCGCATTCGTTAAAGGTCGCCAAATCGCTCAAGCTGAAAAGCCTTTCCGTTCTGTGTGAGGGATTCGGGAAGATCAGCGGGCCAAAAGCAGCGAAATCCATAGTCGAGGGTATAATACTCGGAAACTACGAGTTCGACAAGTACAAGCAGGAAGATAGAAAGAAGAAGAAAGACGTCGAGGAGTTCACGGTTTATTACAACGAGCCCGACATGTCCGAGGTCAGGAAGGTGGCAAAGGAGACCAGGACAGTCTGCGAAAACACCAACTGGGTGAGGGACATGGTGAACGAGGGCGGGGACGTGATCCACCCCGACAGGATAGCCAGGATAGCCGAGGGGCTGGCCGGAAAAAGCAGGCTGAAGATAAAGATACTGGACGAGAAACAGCTCAGGAAGATGGGAATGGAGCTTTTGCTGGCTGTGGGCGATGGTTCCAGGTACGACACCAAGATGATAGTGCTTGAATGGAACGGGTCGAAAGCGAAGGAGAAGGTCGCCCTGGTCGGGAAGGGGATAACCTTCGACACCGGAGGGCTTTACGTCAAGCCGTCACCATACATGGACGACATGAGGTGCGACAAGGCGGGAGCGCTCACGGTTCTGGGAATAATGAAGACGGTCTCAGAACTCAACCTCAAGCGAAACGTGGTGGGGATAATGCCCCTCGCGGAGAACATGATCGGGCCGAAATCCTTCAAGCCGGGAAGCGTCATAAAATCATATTCCGGGAAGACGGTCCAGATTGTTGATACGGACGCGGAGGGCAGGCTCATACTCGCCGATGCCGTCACTTATGCCGAAAAGGACATGAAGGCCGACACCATAATCGACATGGCCACGCTTACCGGTTCGTGCGTCATCTCGTTCGGGGAATACGTCGCTGCGATGCTTTCGAACGACGACGATCTTGCGAAGAAGCTTTTCGACTCAGGCGAAGAGACTAACGAAAGGGTATGGAGAATGCCCGCTTACAAGGAGTATGCCGATGAGATGAAAGGGGACATAGCGGATCTCAAGAACGTCGGCTACCGGAGGGGGAGGAACGCAGGGACGATAACGGCCGGGATGTTCATCAAGAGTTTCATCGAGTGCAAGAAATGGGCGCACATAGACATCGCAGGAACGGCATGGTACGAGAAGCCCATGGGATACCAGCCCAAGGACGCGACCGGTTTTGGAGTGAGACTGATAACCGAGTTCCTGAAATAGTTTATTTCAGTACTTCTCCGGTCTTCATGTACCAGAGATACAGGTCCAGTTCAGCCAGGCTCATTCCGACCTTGTCCGCCAGAACCTTCAGCTTGTTCTCGAATTCCATGTACTTCTTTGGCGTGAGGGAACTTGGCTTCTCCTTTATGAGCCCGAAACCGTGCATCACGTCGAGAACATGACGGTCTATGATCGCGACGTCATTGTGGCCGGTGTTTCTAAGGAAATGTGAGGCTTCCTTGAATCCCAAGCCTTTGACGTTCTGAACCAGCCAGTCCCTCATCATCGCGGGATCGTTCATTCCAGAAAGCGTGGATTTTATGTCCCTGTGCTCGCGTGCGCATCCGATGAATTCGGAACGCTTGTTCCAGAACCTGTGACCCTTGTCTTTGAGGTAGCCGGAAAGTTCGGTCTGAGGCATGTGGAAGAACCCGTCGAATCCTATGTCGTTCTGTATCGAAATCCCCAGCCTTGCCGTCGAATTAGCTGTCAGCAGGCAGAAGCACATCTCGGAAAACCATTCCTCCGTTTCCTTGTCATTCTTTTCCCTGAAATGCTCCATTCTCTCAGAAATAATACTGCCTATCTCCGTGTTTCTGAGGTAGTTTATCCTCTTGACAAGGGAATCCATTAATAATTTTCTACTTGGAAGTTTAAAAAACACACCTAAAAACGGTTTTTGTAAGGAAAACCGGTAAAAGGCTTTGCTAATATAGTCGGAAATTCAGGGGACTTTATTAGCAAGTGAGGAAGATTATTAGCAAAAATTAACAAGTTGACATACTCA
>JAFGDH010000022.1 GCA_016932215.1 Candidatus Aenigmatarchaeota archaeon
TGGAGGAAGTGAAGGAAGAACTCGGGAGCGACGGGAGGATAATTGCCAGGTATTCAGGAACGGAGAAAGTTTTCAGGGTGATGATAGAGGGTAAGGACAAGAAAAGGATAAGGAAGATGGCGGAATCAATAATAGATGAAGTAAGGAAGGAGATAGGAAAGTGATTATATGGTCAAGGAAAGGGATTTGTTTGATCTGGTGGAGAAGAACACCCCGGAAGAAATCAGAAAGAATCCCATCATAGATATTTCCAACAAGAAGGCGTTTGAATTTGTTCTGGAAAGGAATGACCTGAAAAAACTGGGGCTTTGGAAATGGTTCGATAACTACAGGAAGGAAGCGATGGTCTCCACCGGGGGCATAAGGGGACCGCAAAACATTCTCTACCCTTGGGACACTAGGTTTCCTATAAACCAAGTGGGAATGGCGCTGGCGACTCTCGGGAAATGTCTGGTGCTCAGGGACAAAATCAGCGGGAAGATAGAAAAGCTGGAGGGGCGCGAGGTCAGGTATAATTCAAAATCATATGTCGAGCTGATATCCAGAATACAGGCCGCACAGGGGATAAAGACTCATCTTCCCGTCGGTGGGGAAACGATTCCCATATGGTTATCGTCATTTCTTATATTCAAGTTAGATCTTGCCGGGGGAGAAAACGTCACTTCCAGTCACGCGGTGAGCACCAAGACCGCGACGAAAGACCTGAACGACCAGGGAAGCCAGTTCATGCCTGAGGAATCCATGGAATTCGTCAGCAGGATAGAAGATATCCTGAAAACCGCCGAAAGGGAGGGAGAATACAGGATAAAGATATCTTCTTCGGATGACCCGCTGATTTCGGAAGACCTGATGAAAGGGAACGGTGACGGCATAGGAATGTATACCGATTATCTGAAAAGGGGCGTGGCAACAAAAAGGAACATCAGACTGATAAAATCGATGAAGAATCGTATTTACATAGATTGTGTCGGCGGGTGCATGCACAGGACGATGACCAGGATTTTCAGGGGGCTCGGTATAGAAGGGAGCTTCGGGTGGTTCAACGAAAAGGAGGATCCTTTCTTCCACGGCATAGGCAAGGTTTTCAGGAATCCCAAAACGGGTAAAGGGGAATACTTCGACTATTCGTGCGATTCGACCATAAGGGAGGTTTTCGAGACGATGGGATACGAGGAAAAGATGAAAAACCGTCCGGTTGGAACGGTAGTCGAGATAACTGATCCGGACGGTGACAGGCTCGTCCTTGGATGCATAGAGCCTTCCGGGAGGGAGGGGAAACTGAAAGAGTTGGGAATAGACTTTATCAGAATCTCGAAAGACATGCTGATGAGCATATACACCCCCAACCAGTCTTTCCTGATGACGATGGACTTCCACGTCAAGCAGCTGAAGAAGGAAGGGATATTCGGAAAGAGGGATAATTTCATCATAATGACCACTGCCTCCGCCACGTCATGGGCTAAATGGGCCGGGAAGAACGGGATAAAGGTGATATTCACCCCGGTGGGTTTCAAGGAGATAGCAGCCGTGATGAGAAAGGTTGAAAAACAGCAGGCAGAAAGACCGGGGAAAGACGTCATCATAAGGGACGTTTTCGGGAATGATGTGAACATAGGGAAAAGGCCGAGGCTGGTCTTCGCAGGAGAAGAGAGCGGGGGGATGATAACCGGGCCGGAGGAGATGATCAGAAGCAAAAAAGGGAGAACGGCTATAGCGATGCGTGAGAAGAGCGCCGGGGAAGCGATGATAATCGTTTCCGCGCTTGCGGGTTATCTGGAAGGTGAAGGGATGACGCTTTCGGAATATCTTGAAAGTGTATTCGAGGAAAACGGCATAAGGGAAAGGTTCGACCTGAGGGAGGAAAAGATATACTACAACGAGAGCGAACCGGACCCGGTCAAACTGGTAAATGAAAAGGAGAAAGGCGAAGCGAAAAGGGACGATAACGACAGGTTCTTCCTCGGGATAGCATTTGCCCTGTCTGACGGGAAGATATGCATGGATGAAGCGAAAAAAATAATGAAAGAAGCCTTCCCTGGCCTGGATTTCAGCAATCTCGAAAAGGTCGTGTTTGTAGGAGACGGGACGTTCTTCAGGTTCTCTGACAAGTATGTAGAGGTACGGAAATCCGGGACCGATGCGAAGACCAAGGCATACGCGGTGGGTGATGACAAGAGAGAGTGCAGGGAATTTGCAAGAGCTTTCATAGGATACCCGGGAAAACTCACCAAAACATACGAAAGAAAGATAGGCAAGGAATTCATCGGGAATGTCCAGAAAAGGGCGATGGGTTCCTACATTAAATTCCTTAAACACGGGATGTAGCATTTTGATGGACATTCGAAAGCGAATGTTACTCTGTTATCCGTTTATTTTGAGAGTTCGTCAAGGATTTCCTTTGATATTATTTACTTTTTATTTCCTTTCTTAGAATTTTTTCCAACAATTTTCCGATAGTCAGATCGTTATCAATAGCGTATTTTCTGGCATCCTTCCATAATTTGGGATCAATGCGTATGCTTACTGTCTTTCTTTCCATATTATTACCTTATATTTTGTATTAAAGTAATAAAATATTTAAATGCGTTTGTCAATTATAAAGTAATAAAATAATAATTATTACATATCAAGGGATAAACGATGATAAAAATATCAAAGAAGAAGCTCGAGGAGTTATATTGGAAAAGAGGAATGTCAACAAGAAAAATAGCTTCTTTATTGAATACTAATCAACATATGGCGATTCGAATAATGGATAATTGCGGGATAAAACGCAGGGATAGAATCGATGCTGTGATCAAAGGATGTAAAAAATTCGACAAAAAACCTTTTTCCGGGAACATAAGGGAAAAATCCTATATGCTCGGTTTGACATCGGCTGATTTTCGAGTAAGGCGACATGGATATCAAATAGATGTAGCCGTAGGCACAACCCATCCGGCTTTGACATCGGTCTTTAAAAATTTGTTTAAGGGATATGCACCAATTCGCAAATATCCTATTTTCAATAAAATCACAAAATGTCATGGTTGGAGAATGGAGGCACAACTTCATCATACTTTTGATTTTTTGTTGGACAAGAAGAATGTTCCAGAATGGGTATTGAATAATCGAGAAGCTTTTCTTCATTTTCTTGCTGGATATGTGGATGGGGAAGGTATAATTTCAATTTCTAAAAACAGCGAAAAATGCGTTTCGTTTATTTTTGCGATATCGAGTGAGGACAAGGAAATATTATGTTCAATTTTCAAGGAATTAAAAAAGTTAAACGCTAAACCTTCATTAAGAATACTCAAGAAAGCTGGTGATAATAATCTGTTTTTTGGTAAAGAACTGGTATATAAAAAGGATAAATATATGGTTAGATTGAAAAGGAAATCAGATGTTTTAAATTTATTAAAAATATTGCCATTAAGACATTCTGAAAAAATTAGAAAGAGGGAATTAATGTTTACATTGAAAGACAAATGTTATATAAAAGATGTCATGGGTCATTGGTTAAAATTAAAGAAAGAAATAAAATCTGAGGTGAATCGCTATGTTTCTGAAGCGGCTGAACTATCACGACTGAATTCTTCAAATAAAGCCGATGCTCTTCCATAACTAATATTTTTTTCCTCTATCATCTTTTTTGCAATTTTATCTATCAATTCGCCTTTTGCGCCTGCCATGATTGCGAAATTGGTTGCATGAAGTTTAAGATGGCCCGCCTGAATCCCTTCGGTGGCCAATGCACGGAGCGCCGCGAAGTTCTGGGCAAGGCCGACAGTCGCTATTATTTCTCCCAGCTCCTTTGCGCTTTTTACTCCAAGTATCTTCACAGAGACCTTGGCGATCGGGTGGGTTCTCGTAGCGCCACCGACGAGACCGATAGCCATCGGTATTTCTATCTCACCCACGAGATCGCCTTTCTCATTCTTGCTGTATCGGGTAAGCGACCTGTAACGTCCGCTGACTGAAGCGAAGGAATGAGCGCCTGCCTCTATCGCGCGGAAATCGTTGCCAGTGGCTATCACAACAGCGTCAACGCCGTTCATTATCCCTTTGTTATGAGTGGAGCATCTGTAAGGGTCGGCATCCGCAAAGGCGAATGCATCCAGTATGGCTTCCACCACCTCTTCGCCCTTCATCTGGCCCTTCGTGCTTTTCTCGAGTTCTTCCTTTGTCCAAACGGCCTTTCCGCGGGCCTTCCTGTGGACCGCCAGATTGGATATTATTCGCAGCCTCGCCTTTCCGCCGATAAGCTTCTCGATTCTCGGGCTCATGGCCTCGGCAAGCGTGTTGACAGCATTCGCACCCATCGCGTCACGGCAGTCGACAAGAAGGTGTATTATCAGCATCTTCCCTCTCTCTGATTCGACTATCCTGGGCTCTATTTCACGAAGCCCTCCGCCATACTTTACAAGAACGGCAGGATCGATATCGTTGGCATAGGAAATCAGTTCCTGCTTTTCCTTCATGATGGTTTCCTTCGCCTTTTCGTAATCATTGCAGCCAACTATCTGTATCTGGCCTATCATTATGGGTTCGTCGCTTTCCGAAGTGAAGCCGCCGGAGGGTCTGGCCAGCTTCGCCGCGAATGAGGCCGCGGCGACAACGGACGGCTCTTCTATGCACATGGGTATGAGATAATCCTTACCGTTTATCCGGAAGTTCGTGGCTATCCCCAGCGGCAGTTCGTGCGTTCCTATCACGTTCTCTATCATCCGGTCGGCATGTTCGAGGTCAAGCCTCCCGACCTTCAGAACTAGCTCCTTCTCCTCGTCGGTAAGCCCGGCGAAGTCCTTTACCTTGTTCATCCTCTCCTCCGGGGAGAGCTTGTGAAAGCCTGAAATATCGGAATTGTTTGCCATAAACATCACCTCTTTAAGATATCTTAACATTGGGAATATATTTAAATGGTTTCAAGTCCCGACAGTGCAAATGTCGATCGGGATAATTTTTAAATCTAACATCAAAGGAATTGATTATGTTCGACCGGAAATCCATGGAAGGGATACTGGAAAAAATAAAGGATAGGAACGGTAAGAAAATATTTTTACAGGTTCCGGAAGGCCTCAAGATGGGTGTTCAGGATCTGGCAGACTTTCTGACGGGAGAGGGAATAGATGTTTTTATCTCGATAGAGCCATGCTTCGGGGCGTGCGACCTCCGCATAAATGAAGCGGAAGCGATGGGATGCGATCTTGTAGTCCATGTCGGCCATTCTGATTTCGGGGTAGAAAGCAAGATACAGGTCATATACCACGAATACGGGATTGAGATTGATCCCGTTCCACTTCTCGAACACCATCTGGCTTCGCTGGGGGGTTACAAAAGGATAGGACTGGTGACAACGATACAGTTCGTTTCTGCTCTGGGGAAGGTCAGGGATTTCCTGGAAAAGAACGGCTTTGCTGCCATGACGGGTAAATCGTCTAAGGGTATCGAGGGCCAGATACTCGGATGCGATCATTCGGCGGGTCTTTCAGTGAAGGACGAAGTGGACTGCTTCCTCTTCGTCGGTTCTGGGAGGTTCCATCCCCTGGGTCTGCAGGAAAAGACCGAAAAGCCCGTTTTCTTCCTGGACGTGGAAAAGAGCCAGCTCACCAATTTCTCCAGGGAGAGGGAAAGGATGGAAACACTCAGCATAATGAGGGTGCAGAAGGCGAAGGGGCTCGATAACTTCGGCATAATAGTTTCCTCCAAGCCGGGCCAGATGAAAACAAAAATGGCGGAAGAGATAAAGGAAAGGCTGAAAGGGATGGGAAAGAAGGTGTACGTTCTCGTGGCGGACCAGATAACCCCGGAAAAGCTGATGGGTCTGAAGATAGATGTTCTAGTGAACACGGCCTGCCCGAGAATAAGGGAGGACCATGATCTGTTCAGGAAGACTATATTAAACCCGGAAGACCTGGAAAGGATGGATTCCGTCTAAAACAATATAAATCTCGACTCCAACAAGATAAAGATTCGGATGAGGTTCAAGGGAAAGGACATAATTTCTATAAGAGATCTGGAAAAGGATGATATTCTCTACATTCTTGATGTTGCCAGAAAGATCGAAAAATCCCCTGATCAGGACCTCCTGAAGGGGAAGGTGATGGCTTCGCTCTTTTTCGAACCCTCCACAAGAACGCGGCTGAGCTTCGAGAGCGCGATGTCGCTTCTCGGCGGAAAGGTGGTTGGCTTTGCCGAACCCGGGGTGAGTTCGCTAAAGAAGGGGGAGACGCTCTGGGACACTATAAAGATGGTGGACAGGTACGCTGACGTAATCGTAATGAGGCATCCGGTGGAGGGGGCTGCCAGGATCGCTTCGGAGGCCGCGAATGTCCCGGTGATAAACGGGGGTGACGGTTCCAACCAGCATCCCACTCAAACTTTGCTGGATCTTTACACCATCCTGAAAACGAAGGGGACGCTGGAAAACCTGAGCGTGGGGATGCTTGGAGACCTGAAATACGGGAGGACCGTCCATTCGCTTTGCATCGCGCTTTCCCATTTCAACACGAAATTCTATTTCATATCGCCGGATGCGCTCGCGATGCCGAGGGACTATCTCAAGGACCTGGAAAGGAAGGGTTTGAGCTACACAGAGGAATCGGATCTCATTAAGGTCAGCAAAGAGCTGGACATCCTTTATGTGACAAGGATACAGAAGGAGAGGTTTCCTGACCCGATGGAATACAAAAAATACGCGGGTTTCTACAGGCTGGACAAAAGAATACTAAGCCACATAAAAAAGGACATGAAGATCATGCATCCGCTCCCGAGGGTCGATGAGATACACCCGGAACTAGATTCGACGGAACACGCATTATATTTTGATCAGGCCGCGAACGGGATCCCCGTGAGGCAGGCCTTATTGTCACTGGTGCTCGGGAGGATAGAATGAAGGAACTGAAAATTTCAGCGATAAGGGAAGGTGCCGTAATAGACCACATATCGCCGGAAAATGCGTTCAAGGTGGTCGAGATACTCAACCTGAAAGATAAGGATGACATTGTAATGGTGGGGGTTAACCTACAAAGTAAAAAAATCGGGAAGAAGGGGGTAATAAAAATAGGGAACTCTTTCCCCACCAAAGAGGAAATAGACAAAATAGCGCTGATAGCCCCGGAAGCCAACCTTAACATCATAAAGGATTACAATGTTATAAGCAAGGAAAGGGTGAAGATACCGGACGTCCTTGAGGTTATCATCAGATGCGCGAACCCGAAATGCATAACGAATGCCGAGAATCATAAAACAAAATTCTACGTTCTTGAAAAGTCCCCTCTGAGAATGAGATGCCATTACTGCGAAAGGATAATGGAAGCTGCCGATATCGAGCTGGTCTGAATGGGTCTTGAGGTCGAAATATCCGGGCTGAAGCTAAACAACCCCACAGTCCTGGCTTCCGGAATCCTCGGCGTTTCCAGAAAAATGATCGAAAGGGTCATCGATAACGGCGCGGGTGCCGTGACCATAAAGTCCATCTCTTACGAAGGACGGGAAGGTCATAATAACCCAACGGTGATATCGATGGAGAACGGGCTTATGAACGCGGTCGGGTACTCCAATCCCGGGGCGGAGGAATCAAGTAAGGAATTTTCTGGTCTGAATGATATGAAAGCTCCGGTTATAGCCAGCGTAATCGGGCAGGAAACGGGGGATTTCGTGAAGGTCGTGAAAGCCCTGGAGAAATGCGGATTCTCGGCTTTGGAAGTCCCGCTGTCATGCCCTCACACGCCGGGATTCGGAACGCTGGCCGGGCAGGATACCCCGGAAAAAACCGGTGAAATAACCAAGGCGGTATGTTCAGCGACCGATCTCCCGGTCTTCGTCAAACTCTCACCGAATACGAAAAACATAGGCGAGGTCGCGATGGCTGCCGAAAGGGCAGGAGCGTCAGGAATAACCGCGGTGAACACAATGGGACCGGGAATGGTGATAAACATAGAGGCCAGAAAACCTGTTCTGGCTTTCGGGGTTGGCGGCATTTCAGGCCCTGCCCTGAAGCCGGTAGCTGTCAGGTGTGTTTATGACGTATACGAATCCGTCAGGATTCCGGTCATCGGGACGGGCGGGGTGACGAACGGGAGGGATGCCATAGAGATGATAATGGCGGGGGCGTCATGTGTGGGAATAGGATCAGCGGTGTATTACAGGGGTATTGACGTCTTCAGGAAAATATGCGCTGAGATGGAAGAGTGGATGAAGAAGAATGGTTATAAGAATATTGAAGAGATGGTTGGTGCTGCCCATGGCTGAGATCCCTGAGATGGTCAAAATAAACAGAATAGTCAGGGAGAACTCCGATACCAGAACGTTCTTCTTCGGGGAAAAAATGGAAATCACCCCGGGACAGTTTCTTATGGTATGGGTCCCCGGGCTTGGGGAAAAACCGTTCAGCGTTTCGTATATGGGGGAAGAAACCGGGATAACGGTATTCAGGAGAGGGAAGTTCACGGAAAGGTTATTTTCAATGAAAAAGGGAGATATCATTGGCGTGAGAGGACCTTATGGCAACGGTTTCGGGATAAAGGATAACGCATGTGTTGTTGGGGGAGGGTGCGGCATCGCTCCGCTAGGGCCGCTTATAGAAAAACTGGACGATCCTTTAGTTATAATAGGTGCGAAGAGTTCCGATGGTCTGATATTCAGCAAAAGGTTCGCGGGGGCGAAAATAGCAACCGACGACGGATCATCCGGCTTCCATGGTTTTACCACAGATCTGCTGGAGAAGGTGATCAGGAATAGAAGGTTCGGTATGGTTTATGCGTGCGGCCCCGAGATAATGATGAAAAGGGTTTTCGATATGTGCGAGGAGAACGGGACGGAATGCCAGGTCTCGCTGGAAAGGTATGTAAAATGCGGATTCGGGATTTGCGGCCATTGCGACATAGACGGCTTCATGATATGCAAGGACGGGCCCGTCTTCTGTTCTTATCAGTTGAGACAGATGAAAAGCTTCGGCAGCAGAGCGAAATTAAAAAGCGGGAAGAAGGTTTCCGTGGCGGAATACGCCGGTTGGAGATGCAGATGAGTTTGCTGATAAAAAACGGGAGGATCTTCATCGGCGGGAAGCTGCTGGTGAAAAACATCCTGACAGAGGATTCCATAATAAGCAGTATAACCAGTGGTATCCCTCAGGCGGATGAAATCATAAATGCGGGAGGAAAGATAGTAATCCCCGGTGTCATTGATCCGCACGTGCATTTCAGGGAACCTGGAATGATTCAAAAGGAGGATTTTCTTTCTGGTTCGACCGCCGCTGCCTCGGGAGGCGTTACCTGTTTTCTTGACATGCCCAACAACAGGCCACCCACGCTGACAAAAAAGGATCTCGAAATGAAGAGGGTATTCGCCAGAAAATCCGTTGTGAATTTCGGGTTTCATTTCGGCTCGTCCACCGGAAACATCGGGGAGATAAGAAACGCGAGGTGTATCGCCTCCGTGAAGATATTCATGAACGCATCCACAGGAAACATGCTGATAGAAAATGAGGAGACTATAAGGAAGATAATGGAATCTTCGAAAATGAACACCATCCACGCGGAAGGGAAGGATGCAGAAAGGGCAATAAAGATCGCACGTTCCGCCGGGAAGAGATTCTATCTCTGTCATGTTTCGGATGCTAAGGAGATTGAAAAAGTCAGGGAGAATGAAAAAAGGAACGTATTTGCTGAGGTCACGCCGCACCATCTTTTCCTCACGAAAAAGGATCAGAACAGGATGGTGAAAATGAAACCTCCACTAAAGGGGGAGAATGACAGGAAAGCATTATGGGAAGCGTTGCGGGACGGGACCATCGATACGATAGGGAGCGACCACGCCCCGCACAGGCCTGAAGAAAAGATGTCCTCCGAGCTGTTCGGTGTGCCAGGCGTTGAGACGCGTCTGCCGCTGATGCTCGATGCGGTAAACAGGGGTCTTCTTAATTTGGGAAGGGCCGTGCAGACCATGTGCGAAAATCCGGCAATGATTTTTAAAATCAAAAACAAAGGTTTCATAAAAGAGGGTAAAGACGCCGATCTCACGATAATAGACATGAAACTGAAGAAGAGGGTAAGAAATGACAGTTTGTTAACGAAATGCGGCTGGTCTCCTTTCGACGGCTTCGAACTGAAGGGATGGCCAACCCATACAATCGTTAACGGACGGGTGGTTTACGAAAACGGTTCGGTGGCGGAAAAGGATAAAGGTACAGAGGTTTCATATGATTGAAATGAATATAGCGAAAATGCTTCTGAAAATAGGAGCTGTCACGTTAAAAATGGATCCCCCCTACAGGTGGGTTTCCGGCATATTTTCCCCGATATACTGCGACAACCGGCTGCTTATTTCCTATCCCGAAGAACGGAGGATGGTCGTGGACGGGTTTGCCGAGATGATAAAAAGGGAAGGTATAAAATTCGACGTGGTTGCGGGGATAGCCTCTTCCGGGATACCACACGCTGCATGGCTTGCAGAAAGACTTTCAAAGCCCATGATATACATAAGGAAGAAAAACAAGGGCTACGGGAGGGGAAAAATGATAGAAGGGAAACTCGAAAAGGGGTCATTTGTCCTTATTGTCGAGGATCTTGTATCAACCGCGGGTTCCCTTGTGAACGGGATCGAAACCGTAAGGGAAGCGGGGGGCAAGGTGGAAAACTGCATTGCGATCTTCACTTACGAGATGGAGAAGGCGAAAAGGAACATGGAAGAGGTGGGATGCAATTTGTTGGCACTCTCCAACTTTTCATCTTTACTGAAAATTGCGAAAGCGGAAAATTATCTCGGGGGTGAATATTACGAAAGGGCGCTGGAATGGAGCAGGGACCCGGAGGGCTGGGGGGAAAGGATGGGATTCGAATGAAGAATTTCGCGGACAGGTTACTGGAGAAGATCGAGGAAAGGGACAATCCCAGTGTCATAGGGCTGGATTCAGACTTCACAAAAATACCGGATCACCTGAAAATAAAAAACCTCAAGAAGTTCGGGAACAACGTCAGGGGGGTGACGGAGTGCATCCTGGAGTTCAACAAAAAGCTGCTTGATTCAATAAGCGACATAGTCCCTGCCGTAAAGATACAGTCGGCATTTTACGAGATGTACGGTTTCGAGGGGATGCGGGTTTTCCAGGAAACGGCGGACTACGCCAAAAGGAAGAATCTTATCGTTATAGGCGATGTGAAAAGGAATGACATAGGTAACACCGCAAAGGCGTATTCCTCAGGTTACATAGGAGAAGTGGACGTCTTCGGAAGGAAAGGGAAAACATTCGACCTGGACTGCATAACCGTTAATCCTTATCTGGGAAGTGACGGAATAGCGCCATTCATTGAAGATTCCAAGAACAATGGAAAGGGCATATTCGTTCTTGTGAAGACATCAAACCCCAGTTCCATAGAAATACAGGACCTGGAAACTGCAAACGGGAAGATATACGAAACCGTTGCCAGGCTCGTCAGCAACTGGAGCGAGGGCCTGGAGGGGGAGAGGGGATATTCTCCCGTCGGGGCTGTCGTTGGGGCGACCTTCCCCGAGGAGATGAGAATGCTCAGAAAGATCATGGAAAGGTCCATACTGCTTGTTCCCGGTTACGGTACCCAGGGAGGAGGGATAAAGGATGTCAAAAATGCATTCAACCAGAACGGCAGCGGGGCGCTTATACATTCTGCCAGAAAGGTGATATTCTCCTTCGAGAAGAACAGACCGGAAGACTTTGACCTGACAGCCAGGGAAGAATGCGTAAGAATGAGGGATGAAATAAACATGGCTGTAAGAATCTAGAACTCTTCCTTTTTCTTTTTCTTCTTTGCCTTGAGCTTCTTTTCATTGTTGTCAACGAATTTAGAGACGACTTCATACGTTTTTTCAGAATTTCCCACGCCGGAAGTGTTGCCAACGCCGACTATTATTATCTTCTGGTTTGTTTTTGACCTTTCTATGGACTCTTTCACCGACTCTATCGCCTTGGGCAAAGCATCCTTGATTGCCTTCCTCATCGGCATTATCGCTTCCTCCGGTTTCATCTTGACTATCACAGAATCCATGGGTATGTTGTTCTTCACGGCAACTTCCTCTATGTAAGACTTCTCTACCCCTGGTCCTCCCATTGCCACACCAACCCCTTCTGCGATGCTTCCCGTCTTTTCACCTTCAAGCTTAGCGGCTGCGTCGATTGTTATTATCCTTGATATCTTGTTTTTCTTGACGAGAAGTTCAACGGCTTTCCCCGGCCTGCCAAGCCTTCCGCCAGGACCCCTCGCCTTTAACACGTAGCACTTCCTTCTGCTTATGGTCACTTCCGACATCAGGATATCCTCTTCTATTTCCTTCGGTTTTTTGTCTCCCATAAGCTTTGCAGCTACCAGTGGTCCGAACCCGTCACCGACCGGCTCCCCGTTGGCGAGGGCCTTGGTTCCTTCGTACATCGCCTTCGCAACCCTTTCAACCAGAGGAAGCTGCATCTGGATTATGATGGCTATCTGATAAGACTTCGTTTGCTTTATCAGCTCGACGTAATGCCTCACTATCTTTGCTATGTTGTGCAGTTCTATGCCTCCGGCGAATCCCATCTGTAGGTTTGCCTTGTTCTCCCCGTCCATCTTGGGCGCGACCTGGTCTGCGAAGTATTCGAATCTTCTTTTCTCGTTCTGAACAACCAGATCCAGCTTTTTGATGACACCATAGGGATCGAGCGATACGGGACCTATGACAAAGAATTCGAAGAATTTATCTACCGAATTCTTTACCTTGTCCGTCGGTTTATCGGAAATCTTTCTAAGAAGGAATCTCTTCGAATTATCGGACATTAATTCGAGCTGCTCCGCAGTCCTTTCGATCTTCCACATTATCTGGGAAAGCATGAGCCTTGGATATAAAAAGAAGAATATTCCCCAGAAAACTACCATAAAAATCCAGCTGGTCCAGTCCCCACCGCCACCAATAAGCTGAAAAAGCACGCTCATCAAGACACCGCAATCAACAGTTAAACTGGAAATATTATTATTTATATATTTTATATCTCAACAGTTAAATAAAGAATGATGGCTAATATTGATTGAACCAGGCCATCTGTTGAAATAATCATGGGGATGTTTGGATGAACAAGAAAAATGTGATGATCGCCGTTTTCATTTCATTATTATTCGTTTCATTAATGACGGTTAACGTTTCCGCGGAAGGTCTGCTGTCTGACCTTTTCAACAAGATTAAAGAATGGTTCGAGTCCTCTCCGTTTGGCGGCCTCTTCTCACAGCCTGTTAAAAGCATGGAGATGATAGATCTCACATTCTATCCGGAATTCTTTTCCGGTAATGCGGAAGACCCCGTGAACATAACATCAGAAACAACTAAAATATACAACTTCAGGGGAGGAATGGAAATAGGGAATAACGGTCTAACTCTGAAAGAGTCCGGGACGGGTCTTTCGGTTGAGCATACTGGTGATTCCTTCGATATAAACGGCCTGAGAATAAGCAGCCTTGAACTAAGCGGCATGAAACTTTCCATGGTGTCGGGCAACTGGAACGAGACCAGCGAGAACGGGACTGTAAGGATTTCCGATTTCTTAGGCAACTTCTTCTACAGGAACGGGTCAGTGGAACTGGTAGGTAACGTGTCAAAAATAACAAAGGGTTAAAATTATTTCTTCTTTGACGTGACTATCTCGATTATTTTCGCGTATGCCGGTCTCGTTATAAGAACGCCGATCAATACGCCTATTATCGTGGTTATCGCGAAGCCCCTGACCAGACCCACACCCAGGGACATCAGCGGGATCATTGCCGCTATCGTGGTCGAGGCTGAACCGAATATTATGAAGAACGCTCTTTTGATCTTGTCCTTTATAGTGTACAGTATCTTCTTCGTTTTCTCCCCCATTATGGCCTCGTCTGTTATGACTATCATGTTATCCACTCCCGTACCTATGGCAGCGATTATACCGCCTATCGCAGGAAGGTCTATCGTCCAGGAAAGCAGCCCGAATATCGGGATTAGCACTGCTCCGACCCATGCTATCATGTCTATTTCCTGCTTGTTCCACCAGGCAAGCCCGATAATGAAAACGTTCAACGCCATGACCGGTATCCATATGTGGAAGTCGTTGTTTGCCGAAACGCCGAGTATTATCACGACTTCCGAGAGCGCGGTCAGGACCAGGGGGAAAGCTATCTTCAATGTTTTGTAGCGTATGAAAACTATCACTATGACCACAATCGCTGCGAGGCCTGCTGCCATCATCGCGGAAGAGATAAACCCCTTCCCGAGCGTGGGTGATATGACATCAACGGAAACGGTTTCCAGCCCTACCGGAAGAGCGCCCGACCTGAGATATGTCTGAAGGCTGAGCTTCTCCGCGTGCGCCTGCTCCCTCGTCTCCCTTGATCCCTCTATGGAAGGCGTTGTGTAGACCTTTCCGCCAAGGGATGAGGAAATCCTGAGGCTGCTCACGAGGTTGTTGTCGAGGTATAACAGTATCTGCGTATCCTTCAGATAATAATCGCCGGAATTAAGGTCGAGCTGGGATGGCGTTCCCGATGTTATTTTCGCGAACCTCTCTGCCCCGTTCTCCGATACCAGAACCACGAAAAAGAACGAAAAGTAATTCCCTCTCGGGATCACGCCGCTTCTCTGGGGGTCGGAATAGACCAGCTCTATGTCTTCTCCCTTGTATGACGTTCCGAGGAATATCAGCTCGTTTTTATTATCAGTTATGTTAACGTACTGGAATTCCACCCCGTCCAGCTCGAATGTTCCGTTCTTTTCGAGTATCATGCCGTTCAGATCAATAGACTCGTTCTCGAGCAGCTCGACGGGATACTTGTTATCCAGAAGCTGGAATGTCCCCTTAGAATCTACGAGGAAAACCGGCTTGGAAATCTTTGCCTCGAAACTGCCCTGCTTGGAAAGAAGGTCGGAAACCACGTCCTTGCCAAGTCCAGTTGCCTCGATTTGTATGAAGCTTTCGCCGGTAATGGATGTTACCGGGAAGAACCTGATCTCCTTCAGCCCGTAAATGTTGGCACGTGTCTGAAGGGTGGACATTATCTGGCTCATCATTTCGCTTGTCGCGTTCTCTTTCGGTTTAAGCAGTATCCTCGTCCCTCCCTTTATGTCAAGTCCGAATTCTATGTTTATCCTTTCTATTTCAGTAACCTCTATGCCTATCGTGTCATTTATGAAAATATCATAATCCTTGTATCCGGGTTCCGGTTCGATGATTGTTATCTCAACCTCGCCCGTGTAGCCGTTCATCAGTGCTTTCCATTCCGCCGGGCCGTTTATTTTTTCGCCGTTGACCTTGTGTATTATCGCACCCTGCTCCAGTATGCCTTTCGCCGGGGAATTGTCGGATATGTAAAGAATCTGGGCTCCTGTGTACTGGGGCTTCATCACTATCGCTAAGCATGCGCCGATCACCATTATCAGCAATATTATTACCCTCCAGTATTTCAGCATCTAAATCCCCTTTCTCTCCACGTACCATTTAAGCATGACAGAGTTCATCAGCCATGTGTTCATTATGTCGAACACAAGTCCTATCAGAAGGACAATCGCTATCTGAGACAAAACGACGGATATTGAAGAAAGCAGAAGGGCCAGCAGGGCTCCTACAGTAGTAAGAGTCATTGTCAGCCCTGTTTTGACGGCCTTCCTGAGTTTAACGTCAATTTCCTTCTCGTCCGATTCCCTGAGTAATCTCGATGTCAACATTATGTCGGTATCAACGGAATAACCTATAAGCATGAGAAGCGCGGCGAAACCGGCAAGTGAAAGCTGTATCCCGAAAAACTGCATCATCCCGAGCGTTATCAGTATGTCAGAAACGGCGCTTGCTATGACCGCTAATGAGGGAATGAGTGACCTGAATATCACGAAAACTATTATTCCCATGAATATGAACGCTATTATCAGGCCGAGCTGCGCCTGTATCCAGAAGGAGGAACCGAGCGATGAACCGACGTTTTCTATCGAATGGTCGGATATGTCAACACCGATGGATTCTAGTTCGCCCAGAACGGCGTCAACGTCTGTTTCAGAATCCATCTCTATAAGCGTGCCGTATCCCTCGAAGCTCCTGGTTTCCCTGACGGTTAAGGAGGGGAATTTGGGCTGGAGATCCGACTCTATCAGTTTTATTTCCAGGGGTTCATCCGTGCTCACGGTGAGAACGGTTCCCCCCTTGAGTTCGATTGATCTCTGGAACCATTCGCCTGTCTGGTTGTACTGGTTTACCATTATACCGAGAGAAACCAGAAGCACGATCATCGGTATAACTAACAGGAGTCTGTAATTGAACGGTAGGCCTTTCATCTTTATCACTGATAATCCAATTATTTGTATTTAAGGGCTGTTTTTATAAAGTTATGACAATCTTTTGCATTTATTTTATAAATCTTTGCGGAGGGACGGGAAAAGTGTAAAAAGCTTTCACCTCTCCATTATTTATGAGATATTCTTACGATGTCATAATCTCCGGTGCCGGACCTTCCGGCCTGCATACCGCGAAACTTTGCAAAGACAAAGGTTACAGCGTGCTTGTCCTGGAGGAGCACGACCGTATAGGGGAACCCGTCCACTGCTCCGGGCTCGTATCCAAAAGGGTCGCGGAGTTCGTCCCGCTTGCTGAAATAAGGAATGCGATTGAAAATGAGATAAATTCCGCCGTAATACACTCCCCCACCAGTTCTTTCGAGCTCCGCAAGAGAAGGACCGCCGCTTTCGTAATAAACAGGGTCAAATTCGACAGCTACCTGGCAAATTTGCTGGGCGGGGGCAATGTTCTGAAGGCACGGGTTCTGGACTTCGGAATTAAAAAAAGGATGGTCGTTAAGACCTCGAGGGGAAGGTTCAGGTCAGAAATGCTCATAGGATGCGACGGGGCGAATTCGCTGGTTGCGGGGAAGTGCGGACAAAGGCCGGCGGAGCTGGTGAACGGTGTAATAGGCATAAACAAGGGAAGGAATTACTCGGATAATGTTGACATATATTTTGACAAGAGAAGGATTGCAGACGGCTTTTTCTGGAGAATACCGAGAGGGAAAACCACCGAATTCGGCGCTTTCGGCAGGGGAGTAAATTTCAGGTACCTGGAAGAGTTCTTCGGCACGGGATTCGGAAAAAAATACGGGGGTATTATACCCATAGGTCCGGTGAGGAAAACGTATTTCCCGAGGGTTCTTCTGGCCGGGGATGCGGCGGGCCTGACAAAGCCGTGGTCCGGGGGAGGGGTCATATTCAGCATGGAGTCTTCCAGGGCGGCCGCGAGAGCCATAGACAAGGCCTTCAGGTTCGATGACTTCTCCGAAAACACGCTTTCCGCATACGAAAGGATGTGGAAGGAAAGGCTTGAAAGACCGATATCACTGGGATTGTTTTCAAGAAAAATGCTAAAAATTATGGGAAATTTTCACATAGAAGCGCTGGTGAAGATGGCCAAGGTCTTGCCAAAGAACTGGATGGACATGGACTTCATATTCGTTCAGTAGGCGAAGCTTGTTCTGAAGTTCGGTGTCATTGTTTTTGTACTGACGTATCCCGGCTTGTCCCTGCCGAAATAGTCCATAACGAAGGAATCGTACTGGTTGCCGTTCCCTCCGCCGCACCCGTGCTCCTGCTCGTTTGCCAGTCTCCACTCTATGAATTCGTTCTTCTTGAGTGTCTGCTGGTCGATGGACACTTCCCCTATTCTTTTGTCCCCGGTTGTCTTGTCAACCACCCAGTATTCCCAGAACTTGCTGTTTTCCCCGTCCCTTATGCCATCGATCGAGTTTACGTATTTTGTACCGAAGTTTATGTCCTCTGTTATTTCGATTTCGACGCCGTTCTTCCTCGCCGAATCCATTGTGAGCTGGTATACGGAAGTTTCTTTTTCGTTGTCGATGAAAAGACGCTGGTATGTCCACTGCTGGTTGTAGAAAATCGGGTCCTCGTATTTGAGGTTAAGAACATCATCCCTTTCCTCGGAACGCGACTGGTATTCGAAGCTCATCTCCGCTGCGGGGGTGTATGACTGCTCGTTGACCATGCTGGATGACATTGCCCACTCTTTGTTTTCGTTTTCGATGTATATTCTTTTTATCTCGTTCGCTATTCTCATTATACCGTAAGGGTCGTTGGTGGAAAGGAGTTCGGCATACTTCTCCAGTATCCCTGACTTCTTAAGAATTTCGATGATATAGGATTCCTTTTCGTCGTCGTCTTCATCCTCCTTAAGCAGCATCTTGATCAGTTTCAGTATCTCTTCCGGGTCCATGATCTCGGTCAGTTCGTCGTCCGGGAAAAGTAATATTATTTCAGACTTTTCAAATGATTCCGGAACTGGATTTTTTTCCATAATCTTATGAGTATTAGCCTAATTAAATAATTTTCAGAATTCTTTCATTTCAGTGGTTTGAATTTGAAACCGTAAAGAATCAGCCCGCTGTCGCGTTCGCTCCGTATCTTTCTGAAGCAGAGCTGGACGTCCATCCCTATCCTGACGTCTTCCGGCCTGCAGTCCACCACCTGGGAAATCACCTTCGTGCCTTCATCGATCTCAACGACTGCTATTACGTAGGGGACATATGTCTTGAAACCCTCCGGCGGGACGCGTATTATTGTGTATGAGTAAACCTTCCCCAGGCCAGAAAACTGGACGTGCTCCATCTTGCCGGTACGCCTGCATTTTGGGCATATCTCCCTTTTTGGATAAAAATGCTCACCGCAGTGGCCGCATCTGGATCCTATGAACATGTACCTTTCCTTGAACTTCCTCCAGTGGAAAGACACGGCGAATTCTTTTACCATATTATCTATCCCTTGAAAGTATATGCACCACTGCCGTGGCGCCAGATCCTCCTACGTTATGCGTCATCCCTGTATTCGCGCCGTTAACCTGACGCTTGCCTGCATCACCTCTCAACTGTTTTACTATCTCTATTATCTGTGCGATGCCTGTCGCTCCGACCGGGTGGCCTTTCGACTTAAGACCGCCTGATGTATTGATTGGTATTTTACCGCCCAGCATTGTCTGGCCGCTCTGGATGAGCTTTCCTCCCTCGCCCTTTTTTGCAAAACCAAGGTCCTCGTAAGCGCATATTTCCGCTATGGTGAAGCAGTCATGCACCTCTGCCAGGTTAATATCCTTTGGGGCAAGTCCGGCCTGTTTGTATGCCCTCCTCGCAGCCTCGACAGTCGCATCAAGGGTTGTGATATCCCTCCTCGAAAAGAGGCTGAGTGTGTCGGAAGCCTGTGCCGTTGCCTTCACGTATACGGGGGCATCGGTGTATTTTCTTGCCACGTCTGCCGGTGCCAGTATTACGGTAGCTGCGCCGTCTGTTATCGGTGAACAGTCCAGTAAACGCAGCGGGTCGGCGACCAGTGGCGATGATAATACCTCACCGACTGTTATCCTTTTCTGGTACTGCGCAACCGGATTCAGAAAACCGTTATCATGATTTTTAACGGCAACCATTGCCAGTTGTTCCCTGGTTGTTTTGTACTGGTACATGTGCCTTTGTGCTATGAGGGCATATATGCCCGGGAAGGTTGCTCCGAAATACGCCTCCGTTTCGTAGTCCATCGCTCCTGAAAGTGCCGTTGTTGCCTGGGGACCATATATGTCAGTCATCTTTTCCACTCCGCCAACAGCCACGAAATCATACATTCCCGAAGCAATCGCCAGAATTCCGACTCTCATTGCGAGCGCTCCTGAAGAACAGGCCGCTTCCGTTCTTATAGCGGGAATCGGGTTCAGGCCGAGGTAATCGGCCAGCATGGCGGAACTGTGTTCCTGCCCCGTGAAAAGACCTCCTGACATGTTGCCGCCAACTACCATCTGTATGTCATGGCCGGATATGCCGGCATCCTCCACTGCCTTAATACCGGCCTCCACTGCCATCTCCCTCATGCTCTGGCTCCAGTGCTCCCCGAATTTCGTCTGTCCCACACCAATAACGGCAACGTCCCTGTTGAGCTTCGCTTCTTCCGTCATTCTTCCACTCCTTTTATCTTTCTTCTGAACTTGATATATTTGGAGTAATCCATGTATCTCTTGTTTTTTATCATTTCCTTTAATTTGTCGGGTATCCTTTTCTTTTCGATATTATCATTAACAACGATGGAAAACGAGTCGCTGCCCGCTCCTGATCCAAAGGATGTGACGAGTATCCTTTCTCCCGGCTTCGCATCGTCAAGAACTGAAACGAGCCCCATGAGGGAAGATGCGGAATAAGTGTTTCCTATCAAAGGGACCATAAGCCCCCGCTCTATCTTTTCCCTCGGTACGCCGAGTATCTTGCCCACCTGCAGCGGGAACTTCGCATTCGGCTGATGGAAAACGAACTGGTCGTAATCTTCGATGGTCCTTCCCATTTTTTTAAGCAATCCGTTGGTTGCGGAAATTACATGCTTGAAGTATGCGGGAGAACCGGTAAATCTTCCCCCGTGGCGAGGGAAGTCTTCACCTTCCCTCCTCCAGAAATCCGGGGTGTCCGTCGTGAACGAATAGGTATCCTCTATGTCCGCTATTGTTTCCTTTTTTCCCAGGATGTAAGCAGCCGCTCCGGAAGCGGCGGTGAATTCCAGCTCGTCACCGGGCCTCCCCTGAGCCGTATCAGAACCTATGGCAAGGCCGTATCTTATTCTCCCGGATTCTATCAGTCCCATTGCCATCTGCATACCGGCGGTCCCGGCCTTGCATGCGAATTCCAGATCGGCTGCCATCATCTCAGGAGTGGATCCTATCGCTTCCGCGACTATGGAAGAGGTGCTTTTCACCACGTATGGATGCGACTCAGAACCTATGTAAACCGCTCCTATCTTTTCCGAGTCTATTCCGGCCATTAAAATGGCCTTTCTGGAGGCTTCGACTGCCATCGTGGCCGTATCCTCATCCATCCCAGCTACCGCTTTTTCACCTACCAGTTTCTTCAGCCTTTCCTCGTCTGAGCCCCAGACCGCTGCGATATCCTTGGACTTTATTCTCCAGATCGGGACGTAAAATCCATAACCTACAATACCTACCATAACAACACCGGCATGATTTATTAGGGTACATGGATGTTTTTAAATATTTAAAATAATGTTCGTTGATTGCATGATTTTTTGCCACTAATAAAAATTTAAATAGCCCACTGTCCATAAGTGAATATGGAAAATGTTTATAACTTCTTGAAGAAGCATTACTGGGTATTCTGCCTTATATTCATATTACTGGTTGCATTCTACCTCAGGGGAATACCGGGGACCAAGCTTACCTACCCCCAATTACAGGCGATAGACCCTTATTTCTTCTTCAGGATGGGAGAATATTACATAGAAAACGGCCAGTTCCCGGAGAACGATTACCTGGCAAGGTGGGGAACGTACCCGGGGGGTCCGGACAGGACAGGCGACTTTCCCTTAACTACGCTTTCTTATCTGGTGCTGTATTATACGCTTAACCCGTTCACCGGAATAGACTGGTATTTCATAGGCGTATGGGGGCCGGCGTTCTTCGGAATGCTGCAGGTGCTATTCATCTACTTCCTCGGGAAGGAACTGTTCAATAAAAAGGAAGTGGGACTGCTGGCCGCGGCGTCGCTCGCGTTCGTCCCCGGTATTTTATACAGGGTATCCGCGGGGTTCATAGAGAAGGAACCGATTGGCGGGGTATTGATGGTAATAGGTCTCATATTTTTCGTCAAGGCATTCAAGGAGAAGACCATCGAAAAGAACGTCACTCTGGGTTACATAATCAGGCATCCGCTGGCAATACTGCACAAAACAAATCTCGAGGAGGAGAGGATAAAGACGCTGAAAACGGTTCTTTACGGGTTCCTTGCCGGTGTTTTCCTCGTCCTGATGGCGAACACCACTTCGCAGGTTAGGCTCGTCTGGCTGATGATCGGGGCTTTCGTGATGATTTCGCTGCTCTTGAACAAGTATTCTAAAAGGTTCATGTTCGCCCATCTTTCCGCGATCATATCGTATTTCGTGCTTTCATACGCGACCGTCAAGCCGATGAGCATGATGGATGTAGACATGATCGTGAACTTCGCGGCCGTGTTTTTCTTCATACTGAGGTATGCGGTGGAAAAATACAACCTGATCAAGAAGGAATACATACCCATGGTGGTTCCCGGTATATTCATATTTTTCGTTTTTGCCGTTCTTATATTTTCCTATATAAACATCGACACGGGAATATGGCTGAGCAACAACATGGCCAGGATATCAAATCCGATATCTTACGGCGTAATATCTTCGACGGTCGCCGAGTCCCAGACGGCCGGAGGGTTCATGGCCAGTACCATTTCGTCTTTCGGCAACCAGAACGCGATAGGATATTTCGGGCTGCCGGATTTCTTCATATATTTTTCACTGATATATTTCTCATTCGTTGCTATAATCGTAATGATATACGAATTCCTTTTCAGGGAGAGAAAGCTGGAATTCATATTCGTTATCGTGTTTTTCTTCATAATGATGCAGCTAGCCATAGGGGCGATAAGGCTTTCGTTCATTTTCGCATTCCCGGTCGCGCTGACGGCAGCCTACTGCCTTTACAGGGGCAGCGAGTTCGTGATAAGAAGGACCAAAAACCTGCGCGGGGAAAAATTCAATTACATGAAAGTGGTGGTGGGCGTTTCCCTTGGTCTTGTCCTTGTAACGGGATACACCTCTGGTTGGCTGATGGCGAGCAACATAGGCACATCGCTGGATGATTCGTGGTACAACTCGCTGATATGGCTGAGGGACAACACTGCAGAGGATGCGGTCGTTCTGGAATGGTGGGATTACGGCTGGTGGTTCCATTATGTGGGAAAAAAGATCACTCTGGTAGATGGTGGCTACCATGACCAGGTCCCTACCCAGGACATCGCGAAATTCTATACAGAGCCTATTTCCAACCGGTCGCTGAATTTCCTCAAGCATTATAACATAACTTATGTAATGGTTTCCCCCGATCTGATTCCGAAATTCGGTGCCATGTCGAAGATAGCCAACTGGGGAGCAAAGGTTGACGTTCTCCCGACCTTCACGCTGACCAACAACTACCAGGAAGGCAGCAAGACCCTTCTTGAATACTCGCTCGGCGGGGAGAAGATACTCTTTGCCTACAACATCGTGCAGGAAGCCAACTATACCGGGATGGCAAACATAACCGCAATGATAAAATCCGGTATGGGCCAGGCTTACATAAGCCACGTAGGGATAGGCAACCAGGTGATACCAGTTGAAAAGCCGAATTCGATAGACGGGATGGCTTACATGGCAGGTAATGCCGTCGTGTTTATTCCGGGTCCTGTCAGGGAATGCATGTTCGTCCGTCTTTATTTATTCGATGCGGCGGGGCTGGAAA
>JAFGDH010000023.1 GCA_016932215.1 Candidatus Aenigmatarchaeota archaeon
GCCGAATCCGTACATGTGGCAGTCCTTGGAGCCGTAGTATATCCTCCCGTTCCAAACGGCGGGAATCCCCCAGGAGCCGTCCTCTATAGTGGTCTTCCATGCCTGCTTCCCGTCAAGAGTGAAACAATACACTCCTCCCGATTCGTCGGAAACATAAACCTTCCCGTTAACAACCACGGGACTCGATCCTGTTATCCCCCCGTCGCATTTGAATCTCCATATCTCCCTTCCGGTCTTTCTGTCCAGCGCGTAAAGGAACCCGTCCCTGCAGCCATGGTATACCATCCCTTCATGGACGAAGGGTATGCTCGAATTTCCGTAATCTCCGGTGGGGAACCTCCAGAGTTCCTTTCCCGTTTCCGCGTTAACAGAGTAAAGGAAGTTGTCCATCCCTCCGAAATAAATGATGCCTTCATGAATCCTGAGTGGACCGCAGCAGACTATTTCCTGTCCAGCCCGGAACCTCCAGAGTTCTTTGCCTTCGGAGGAAAGACAATATATGTTCCCGTCAAAGCTTCCTATGTAAATCCTCCCCCCATGAAAGGCGGGGGCGCAGGCTATCTCGCCTCCTGTTTTGAATCTCCATATCTCTTTGCCGTTCATATCTATCGCGTAGACATTCGAATCCTTCGACCCGAAATACATCACGCCGTCCCTGACCAGCGGAGTAGAAAAGATTTCGCCTCCTGTCCGGAAATTCCATTTCTCCTTCCCTTCGAGGGAAATCGCGTACATCGAGAAATCGTAGCTGCCCATGTATATCGTATCTTCCAGAAGGACAGGGGAAGAGAAGTAAAAAATACCCCCGGTCGGGAACCTCCAGATTTCCTTGTCCGTACAAAGGTCGATGCAGTAAACGTTGTGATCGCAGCATCCGAAATATATCCTGTCTTCATGCACAAGCGGGGAATTAAGGATGCTTCCGCCAAAACCGCATCTCCACATGCGGTCGAACTTTTTGACTTTTTTTACCTCGAATTCCTCCAGTTCCGTGTCGAAGTCGCTGAAACCGGAATCGAAGCCGCCAAAACCGAAATCCATACGAAAACCCAAAATTTCGAAAGAGACAGACAATCTGTCTAATCTATATTTGATTTTTGGAAAAAAGATTAAAATAGGATGTCCTCCGCCGTCATGCGGATTATTTTCGTGAAATCCACGAGTTCGCTTATTTTTACACACTCATTAGCTGCGTGCGCCTTTCCTTCGCCTGGTGAGAAAACGGCCGTCATCACCCCACTTTCGGCGAGAGGCTTCGCAACCGTGGTTCCTGATGTCCCGTATATTTCAGGCGTCCATCCGCAGACGTTTCGGATGTTTTTGACGAGAGATTTAGTAAGGACGTTATTCCTGTCCAGGATGAAGGGCTTCTGGTCGTCCATTATCTCGATCCTGAAACTGGCATTATTGTTTTTCTTTTTCACCCCGACGAACATATTTCTGATATCCTTAAGTATATCCTCTTTTCTGGTCGACGGGAGATAGCGGATATCGAGTCTTGCCTCGCATTTGCCAGGAACCACATTAGCCGCAACTCCTCCGTTTATGTATCCTATGCTCTTTGTGGGAGGGGTGAAAAGTATGTCGGACCGGTACCTGTATTTGTAGCGGCGGAACTCGTTCAGGAAATCCAGCATGTTGTCTATCGCATTCACTCCCAGTTCCGGCGTGGACCCGTGCGCCTGCCTACCGAGGGATATTATCTTAAGGAAGAGGAGACCCTTCTCCCCGACAGCTATCCTTTTCATCCCGTTCTCTATGTCCGGCACTATGGCGTAATCACCGGATATCTTTTTCTCCCTGACAAGATACTTCAGCCCCAGTTCAGAGCCCCTTTCCTCGTCGGCCACGCACGCGATCACCATGGACCCCTTCATCTGCTTTTCGAGGGACTTGATCATCTTCGCGCAGATCAGGCAGCAGGCCATCTGGCCCTTGTTGTCGACCATCCCCCTGCCGTACAACTTACCGCTCTTCATGACCATCTTAAAAGGATTGGAATTCCACCCGTCACCCGCCGGCACGACATCAGAATGGACGGCGAGAATGAGGGTCGGCTTTCCCCTGCCTATGTACCCGATTATATTTGTACGATTCTTCTTCTTCTCGTAAATCTTAAATCTTATCTTGTTTTTCAGAAAGAACTTCTTCACCACGTTCGAAACCAGATATTCGTTTCCTGGAGGGTTCGTGGTGTCCTGTTCGGTCAGATCCCGTAAGACAGAAAGTAATTCCCCTTCATTGACGTCCATATTATATTCTAAACGTCCATTAAATTAATTGTTATGATCGATTCCCATACCATCCGGGTGAATACGAGGGGTCACTGCGACATAATAAACATCACGCCCCAGATTGAAGGGATTCTCTCGAAATCAAAAATCGAGGATGGTCTTGTCAACCTTTTCGTAAGCGGGTCGACGGCTTCTATCTCAACGATAGAATACGAACCCAATCTCGTCAGGGACGTGGAAGAAGCGCTGGAAAAGATTGCCCCGGAGGACAAAAAATACCACCACAGGGAAACGTGGCACGACGACAACGGATTCTCCCACGTCCGCGCGACTCTTATGAAACCCGGAATTACCATTCCTTTCAGGGACAAGAAACCATTACTGGGGACTTGGCAGCAGGTCGTCCTCCTGGACTTCGACAACCGCTCCAGAGAGAGGGAGATAACGGTAACGATAATGGGGGATTAGAAACTACTTGTCCAGAATGTCCATCACGTCGTCTTCCGTCTTCTTTAACAGATGGATATTCAGCCCCTTCTCGATCCTTCTCAATGTCTGGTCGTCCGGCCGGAAGCCGTGCGACTCGATCCTTCTGAACACGGACTCCTGTATGCCTATCCTCTGGGCGGCGTCCTTCTGGCTCATTCCAAGGGTCTCCCTCGCCTTCCTGACCTTTTCCGAAAGGTCCGAAACAACTTCCCTCTCCTCTATGTCCGGAACGAAATCGGGACTGGATACGTGCATGTAAACCTTGACTTCCTTTTTCGTAATCTCCTCTCCGAGGGAGACGCAGTCGCTGCATACCTCCAGCTCGCTGCCGCCAAGGCGTATCTTGCGCTTCTCAGAAACCACCTTTCCGCATACTTCGCATTCAGGCATATGACCATCGGAAATACGCAGGCTTTGCCTGCGTCAAACAAATTTTTTAACAGATATTAATAACTCTATATCGTTACCCTCACGTTCGATATGTCCCAGCTCCCCGACCCGAGGAATGCCAGCTTGTTGGTTCCTTCCATAACGTCAGACTTCTCGAATGTGACTGTGTTGTTTCCTGCCCTTACTGTCTGCACGTTCATCTCATTACCGTTTATCCTTATCTTCAGTATCCCGTCCCTGTAGACATTGTCGACGACGAAGTTTATTTTGCCTTCAGTGAACCTGTTCATGTCGTCCTGGTTCAGGTAGAAATCCTTCTCCCTGACAACGTCATTGGTTGAAAGGTAGAGCTCGAACACGGCGTTGTCTATCGAAAACGCGTCGGTGGATTTGAATGTCACGACGTTGTCGCCGATCTTGATTATGTCGGCAACTTCTGAATATTCCAGCTCGATCGTTTCCATGTGCTCGGGGTTGGATTTCCTGAATATCTCCCTGCCGTTCAGAAGCACTATGAGGTCCCCGGCCTGTCCGGAGGTTGTGTAGAATTTCAGTTTTCCGGTGTCCCATGCCTGGATGTCACTCGAAAACAATTCGAAGGAAAGGAATTTTTCCGGCCCGTATTCGGCTATTACCTCCATCTCCTCGATCGTGTACATCGTGTTCCATCCCCAGCAGTAAACCGGCGGAGTCCCGCCAAGGAATTCGAGCGTGTTCGTGGTCTTTACGAACTCGTCGTCTACGGTGACGTCATAATGATAAAGCTTGGGGATCTTGCTGAAGAAGGAGCGGTCGTTCCACCTAACGATGAGGTTGGAACACTCGGCCATCTTTCCCGGGTCGTCGTTTATGTTGAATCCCACCTTAACGTCCTTCAGTCCGCTGAGAACTCCCTGATCAAGATCGACAGTGAACTTCTTGCTGTCCTCTCCCCCCAAAAGGGACGTGGAAACGGTGAATGATGGCATCGTCTTAAGGACCTGTGTGTTGGTTTTTCCCACGGCGAAGGATCCGAAGCTTATGGTTCTGGACACCTCCCCCTCTGCCATCCCAACCCTTCCGAGAACGGGGAAGAACGCAATTTCGTTGTTACCGCCCGGCTGAAGGACCCCGGTCAGCTCTCCTAGGGGAATTCCTATAAGCATCATCGCTCCTATAAGTATCAATGCGACTATTACGACGATAACAAATTCATCCATATTTAATTTATCTCTTAGCTAAATTTTATATATATAGGTAAAATAGGGTAGTACGGCATGAAAATACTAAAAAAGGACATTAAGAACAGCGAGATCAAGATTCTCGTGGAGTCGCTGGACGATCTCTGGCATCTCTCACACATAATAGAGATCGGGGATATTGTCACGTTCAGGACGTTCCGGAAAACCATAGTCAAGACAGGGGGCGAGATGAAGTACGGGGACAAGAAACCGATGGTCCTGACCTTAAGGATAGAAAGCAGCGACTTCCAGAAGGACACCGGGATGTTCAGAATAGGTGGCCCTATTTTGGAGGGCCCGGAAAGTGTCAGGAAATCCGCGCACCATGCCGACAACATAGAAGTGGGGATGGCCCTCTTGATAAAGAAGGGGTGGAAAGCCTTCCATATCCAGAGGATCGAGAAGGCGCAGGCAAGGAAGCCGGTTCTTCTGATATGCGTGATAGAAAGGGAGGTGGCTGACTTCGCGATGGTAATGGAATCAGGAATCGAGATGAAGACCACCATCGTGAACAGGAATATGGAGAAGATGGAGGAATTCTACGAAGAGGTCATAAAGTACATGGAAAGCGAAAGCGGGTACGAAAGGATAGTCATCGCCGGCCCGGGTTTCGAGAGGGAGAACATTTACAAGTACATGAAGGAGAAGAAGTCCCCTCTCGCCAGGCTGGTCATCCTGGAGAAGTCATCGGCCACCGGGATAAACGGAATAAACGAGGTAATGAAGACCTCCTCAAGCCACATGCTTAAGGAAACGCGAATTTCCAAGGAGAACGAGATGGTAGAAGAGCTTCTAAAGAGGATAAAGACCGAAGGTCTGGCCGTATACGGCCCGGAGGAAACGAAAAGGGCGATCGCCTCCGGCGCGGTGGAGATGCTGATGATCTCTGACAAGAAGGTTTATGATTTCGAGAATCTGATGGAGCAGACGGAGAGGCAGGCCGGGGAGGTCGTGATCATCGGATCGGACCACGAGAAGGGGGAACAGTTCCTCCACCTCGGCGGCATAGCCGCACTCACAAGATACAAGCTGGACTAGATAATTTTCTTGCATTTTCTTCCCAGCGGGCATTTTTCGCATAAAGGTTTTGGCTTGCACACTTTCTTCCCGAGATCCACTATCAGGGCATGGTATTCGTTGTATATTCTCGAATCCCTTGGGAGGTTTTGCTCGAAAAATTTTCTCAGTTCTTCGTAACCAATCTCTTTGCCAGTCATTCCCATCCTGGAGAATATCCTCTTCGTGTAAGCATCGATCACGAAACTCGCTTTTCCGGCGGCGTAAAGAAGGATCGAGTCAGCGGTTTCCGGACCTATCCCGTTCACTTTCAGCAACTGATCTCTTTCTATATTTTTCAGGAAATTATTAACGTTCCCAAAGGTTTTAACAAACTCCGCAAAACCTTTCAGTTTCTTTGCCTTCTGATTATAATACCCGCTCGGCCTGATCAGTTCTGCTATTTTCTTTTCATTCGTTCCTAACGTTTTCTCAAGAGAAACGATATTTTCCTTCTTCAGATTATCCAGGGCCTTTTTCACGTTATTCCAGCTTGTGTTCTGGGTCAGTATCGCTCCGATGCAGACCTCCCACTCTTTCGGAGAGAACCCGCCATCCATCGGCCACCAGTTCTGCGGACCGGAGGTGGAAAGAAGGATGTCGTATACTTTGAGGAGTTTCATAAAAAGATATGGAAAAGTAAATTTAAGTTATTATAAAGACAGCTTAATTCAATATATTCAATCTGTCATACGCTTATTTTCTCCGGCCCACCGATTTAGCGAGTGTGTAAATCAGGACGAGGAACGGGAGTATCTCCAGCCTTCCGAGGAGCATGAGGACCATGAGCATGACCTTTCCCGTGACAGGAACCAGTGAAATGTCTATCGTCGAGAGTCCGACTGTCCCTTCAGCCGAAGCGGAGACGTATAAGGAATCGATAGGCGTATAACCCATCGCGCTGAACGCCAGGGTCGAGACAACGAGTATGACTATGTAGAGGAAGGAAAAAAGCGATATGATTGTGAGCTCCTCCTGCCTGATCGCCTTCCCGTGGAACTTGAAAGGAAGGACTGCGGACATGGGATACGTGATCTTTCTGGAAAGCCACGGTATCGCTCTGGCGAGAATTCCGACCCTTACCAGTTTCAGCCCGCCCGCGGTTGATCCGGCGAATCCGCCGATGACCATCAGGATCACTATCAGTATCTTTGCCGTCCCGGGCATGTCCATCCCTATGGTCGTGAACCCAGTCGTTGTCAGGGCGGAGAACGCATGGAATACCCCTATCCGTATGGAATCTGAATGGTATATGAACGATATGGAAAGGAACAGTGAAAAAACGAATCCGATTATCCAGAAAAGCTTCGTCTCGCTGTTCTTCAGGTATTCCAGGAATTTCTTCCTGAATATCTTGTCATGGACGAAGAATGACGTTCCGCCGAGTATCATCAGTATTATGATCACGATCTCTATGCCTGGGCTCGAATACGCGCCTATGGAGGCGTTCATGTTCGAGAAACCACCGGTCGAAAGGGAGGTGAACGTGTGGAGGATGGAATCGAACACCGGCATCCCGGCCGCAACAAGGAGAATGAATCCCATCAGCGTGTATATCCCGTAGATTATCATTATCTTCTTGACCGTATGGTATATTCCTGCCTCTATCCTCTGTGATCTTCCCTCGGCCTTGTAGATGTAATACGAGGACATGCCGGGGGATGAAAGCAGGAGGAGGAATATAACCAGGATTCCAACCCCGCCTATCCACTGCGTGAAGGAGCGCCAGAAAAGGATCGAGTTCGGCAGGGTCTCCGGGTTTACGACCGATAGGCCCGTGGTGGTGAAGCCGGAAACGGATTCGAAGACGGCGTCGACCGGTCCCATGTGGTCAAGGTACGGGACTGCCCCGAAAAATGATATTATCAGGAATGTGAGGGCGGAAAGCAGCATGGCCTGCCCCAGAGAAAGGGGAGACCTGCGGAATTTTCTTTCCAGGATGAAGCCGAAGAAGAACGAAACCGCCGCTGCCAGGAGGAAGGGAATGAAGACGGGTTCCTGAAAAACCCAGGATACCACAAGCGGAAAGAGGGTGAGTATTCCGAATATCTCTAGTATGAGTCCCAGGTAGGAGGCAAGCGAACGGAAGTCCATATTTTTTATAATAGATTCCTTTAATATAAATCGGGTCTAAAATGAAAAAGGGTTTCATGCACATAATAGAGATAGTTCTCGTCACACTTCTTCTGTTCTTCATATTCTCCCAGTTCATATACATTCCCAGGACCAGCAGCGACTGGTCCGACACTAAGCTCCGGATCATGGCCAACGATGTACTCCAGATTCTTGAAAGCGGGGGCATTAACTGGTTCGATCCGGACGAGGTCAAGAGCGCGATTGCCGATCTCCAGGCCAAGGATATAGTACCCGGAAATATCATATATTCGCTCACTCTGGAGAACGTGGTAAAGCCGGAGATAAAGGTTGGCTGCACCAAATGCACAAGCCAGGATATCGAGGCACTGACGGAATCCCTAACGGATTTCCGGTGGAACGGCATTGATGTTCATTTCATTGTACAGAATGAGGACACGCTCGAAAGCGCATTCTATCCGTATTATGACGTTGTAGTGCTGATGAACCAGGAAGCCTTCACTCCAGCCAATACCGAGGCAATGCAAAACTATCTTGATCTCGACAAGGGTATAGTGGAGGTGTTCGATGTATCAACCCACGACGGAAACCAGTTCGCGTTCTTCGGCATCGAGGGAGGAACCACCAATGCAGACGACATGAATGATATAAAATTCTCGCCTGAGGCAAGAAGGGCTGGAAGCAATATATACGACATATACAAACTGTTCACGAACATCAACGATGGCGGGGAGTTAGATATGGATTATTTATTCCCTCCAGCGGGTTTTCTGGAAACTACCGAAAACACTGTATGGGTAGAAAACAAGAGCGAGGTGGTTCTCTTCCAGGAAGGAACCGGAGCGGCTGCCTGCGTGGTAAGGTATTACGTGATCAACGGGGTCGGAAGGACCGCATGGGTCTCGGGAGGCGATCTACTGCGGAGTGAACAGCAGGTTCTTTTGAAATCCGTCATAACCTGGGCCGCCGGGGACGTTCACAAGGTAATAGAGTCGAGAATATCGAATCCCGTTTCTGCTTCTATATACAAGACGGTCAACGAAAACGCGTTCCAGGGCATAAAGATAACACTTACGGTCGGATATCCTTTTTAAAATCATTCGTGCAAAACTTATTGTATGGAAAGAAGAGAAGAAGAGATCACAAGGGTAAGAATCCCCAGGGAAGGCCAGATGCTGGGCATGGTCGAGGAGATGCTCGGAGGGGGAAGATTCAGGGTCAACTGCACAGACAAGAATACCAGGATATGCAGGGTTTCCGGGAAATTCAAGAGAAGCCAGTGGATAAGGCCCGGGGACATCGTCCTGGTGGAGCCATGGGAGATCGAGAGCAACGAAAAGGGCAATGTCGTATGGAAATACAGAAAGGCTCAGGTGGAATGGCTTGAAAAGAGGGGTTTCCTCAAGGATTTCTGATTTTCAGGTTTTCATCTGATCATTTATTTAAGTTTTTCGCCCACTTAATATTTAATCCTGGGGTCTTATGCTTGAAATCGTGAAAATACCGGAAAGAAGGAAGGGTGTTCTCATAGGAGCAGACGGATCTGTCAAGGGAAGGATAGAAAAATCGACAAACACTGTCCTGACGATTAACGACGGAGTCGAGATCGAAGGGGAATCCCTTGAAGTAATGAAGGCCAAGGACATCGTTAAGGCGGTCGGGAGGGGTTTCTCCCCGGAAAAGGCGATGTTACTGCTTTCCGACGATTTTCGCCTGGTCGTTATATCAATGGAAGGGGAAAGGGAAAACACGATCAAAAGGCTTTTCGCAAGGGTGATAGGGACCCACGGGAAAACGAAAAGGATCATCGAAAAAGCGACTGAAACGTGCATATCGGTTTACGGCAAGACCGTATCGATAATAGGCAAGTGGGAATCCGCTGAAAGGGCGGGGAAGGCCATCGAGCTTTTGCTCGAGGGAAAGACGCACACTTACGTATACAAATTCCTTGAAGGTGGATCAGAATGAATGCAGAAGAATCCGCAAAGCATCAGAGATCTATCAGCATTTCCGAATTTTTCGAGAAGAACCGCCATCTCCTGGGCTACGACAACAAGACAAAGGCCCTGCTGATAATAGTCAAGGAGGGTGTCGACAACGCACTCGACGCGACAGAGGAGGCGGGAATAATCCCGGAGATATACGTGAGGGTGAGTGAGGTTTCAGAAGAAAGGTATGAGATCGTCATAAAGGACAACGGCCCCGGGATAGTCAAGGCACAGATACCGAAAATATTCGGAAAGCTTCTTTACGGTTCGAAGTTCCACAGGCTGAAACAGAGCCGCGGACAGCAGGGTATCGGTATTTCCGCGGCCACGCTTTATTCCCAGCTGACCACCGGAAACCCGTTGGACATAGTCACCTCCATAGGAGACGGCATAACTCATAATTACAAGATAAAGATAGACGTCCGGAAGAACGAGCCCATAATCAATGAGAGCGAGGCGAAGGAGGGGGAGGAATGGCACGGAGTCGAACTGAAGTTCCTGGTCGAGGGCATCTACAGGGAACACAAGCAGTCCATACTCGAATACCTGAAACAGACAGCCATTTCGAATCCTCACGCCCAGATAATATTCGTATCGCCCAACGGGAGGCACGAGTTCAGGAGAGGGGCAGAAGTTCTTCCGAAGGAGCCGAAGGAGATACAGCCCCACCTTCACGGGATCGAGCTCGGAATCCTCCTCCGTATGCTCAGCGAAACCAAGGCAAAGACACTGAGCGGATTCCTGACCGGCGAATTCACCAAGGTGGGAAGGACGAGCGCCGGCGAAATCTGCAGGATAGCAGGACTCGACGAGAATTCCAAGCCCAAGAGGATAAAGGACGAAGAAGCGAAAAGGGTACTGGACGCTGTAAAGAAGGTGAAACTGCTTAAACCACCGCTGGATTGTCTTTCTCCGCTGGGGAACGAGATGGTCACAAAAGGCATGGCAAAGGAGCTGAATCCGGAATGGGTGGAAAGCGTCACAAGGCCTCCTTCTGTTTACAGGGGATGGCCGTTCCAGATAGAGGTTGGTATCGCGTATGGAGGATCGATAGATTCACCGAGGATAATGAGATTCGCCAATCGCGTTCCTCTGCTTTACCAGGCAGGTGACTGCGCCATAACAAAGTCGGTCTCGGGGACGGACTGGAGGAGATACGGACTGAGCAAGAAGCTTGAGGACGATCCTGTCGCGGTTTTCGTGCACATGGTCTCGGTATGGGTACCTTTCACGTCCGAATCGAAGGAAGCGATCGCTTCCTATCCTGTCATAATCAAGGAGATCAAGCTCGCGCTGCAGGATTGCGCGAGGAAGCTGGGATTGTTCCTTTCCGGAAAGAGAAAGGAAGCCCATCACAAGGAAAGGATAAGGATATTCGACAAATATGCGGAAGAGACCGTCAACGCGATCTCTGAACTGACGGATATCGAAAGGAAACAGATAGAGGACAAATTCAGGGAAATGATAGAAAAAATGACGAACAAGAACAAGGGAAAAGAAGAATACGAAATTATCACGGCAGGGGAGGATGAAAATGGAAGTGAGGGAAGAAGAGAAGCTGAAGGGCATAGGAAAGAAGGTTCTGGAACAGGTGTCAAAATCAGAGAACCCGAAAATAGACCTTCCAATCAGGTCACTCTCGAACGTCTACTTCGACGAAAAGAAGG
The DNA here is from genome assembly GCA_016932215.1 of Candidatus Aenigmatarchaeota archaeon. Taxonomy (GTDB): domain Archaea; phylum Aenigmatarchaeota; class Aenigmatarchaeia; order QMZP01; family QMZT01; genus JAFGDH01. The sequence continues at coordinate 11,139 of JAFGDH010000023.1, forward strand.
GTCTGATTAAGCTCGGGGACAAGTCCAGCCAGAGGTATTATTTCAATACCGCGCACACCAAGAAGTTCATGCAAACGCTCATGGTGGCCGCCGAGTGCAGGAAGATCATAAAGCAAGACGTCACCACATCGATCAGGGATCTCTACTATGCCTTGAAGAGGACCCTCCCGGGAAGCAGGGAGAACACCTTCGACGAGCAGAGCGAGTCCGATCCGATAATAGAGGACGTGGAAGCCACGCTTAACATGATCAGGGAGAAACTCCACCTGAAAGCGGACAGGAAAGGTTACATGGCGGGGAATATCGTTATCCGAGATTCGGGCGACCGGATCGACTGCTCAAAGATGGGATCGAGCGGATGGGCCATCCCGAGCAACGTTGAGCCGGAGATAATACAGTTCGAGCAGGTTAACGCGGACTTCGTGCTGGTGATAGAGAAGGACGCCGTCTGGCAGCGGCTGAACGAGGACAAGTTCTGGAAGAAATGGAATTGTCTCATATTGACAGGAAAAGGACAACCTGCAAGAGGGGCTAGAAGGTTAATTAACAGGATTCGCTATGAATTGAAATTACCGATATACGTCCTTGCGGACAATGATCCGTGGGGACTGTACATTTTCTCCGTAATAAAGCAGGGTTCGATCAATCTTTCGTTTTTATCCGACAGGTTAGGGGTTCCTGACGCTAAGTATATAGGTTTAGTCAGCACGGATGCCCAAAATTTCAGCATACCTGCAAATGTTTCAATAAAACTAAATGAACAAGACAAAAAAAGAATAAAGGAGATGCTGGATTATATATGGTTCAAGCCGAAGGAGTGGCAAAAAGAATTGAAAAACATGCTCAAAAGCGGCCAGAAATATGAACTTGAGGCATTATCATCAAAGGGCATTAAATTCATATCAGATGATTATCTCCCAAAAAAGATAAAAAACAAGGAATTTCTATCTTAATTTTTCTTCAAATTGAACAAATAATTCAAAAATTCATCAGAAAAATCATAGATAAATGTTAAATTGCCAATCCTAATTCGATTAACATTTTCCTGAATTTTTTTCACACTGAATTTTTCATCTTTAAAATGCTATGCCACCCCGGACTGAAGTCCGGGGAATTCGGGGACATAGCAGGATAGGGTTGTCTGGGATTTGGAGTTAACGTA